>JALZHR010000385.1 GCA_030860665.1 Acidobacteriota bacterium | reverse complement strand
TGAGCTTCGCGATAGGTGATGCCGCCGCGGACGAGCGTGCCCGAACCGGGCGCGAAGCGCGGGTCGATAACGTCCACGTCAAACGTGACGACGAAGCCGTCTTTTGCGCGAGAGGCAACCTCAATCGCATCCTTCACGCACTCGGTCATCCCGCGCTTGTCAATATCGCTCATCGTAAAAAACTGGTCGCGCATTCCCAGCTCGCGAATCAGTTGTTTTTCGCCCAAATCCAAATCGCGCGCGCCGACGTGCGCCAGGTGTTCGGGCTTGAGCTTCGGCGCAAAGCCGTTCAGATTCGTCAAACTTTCCTCGCCGCGCCCTAAAAGCACCGCCAGCGGCATTCCGTGCAGATTTCCCGACGGCGAGGTTTCCGGCGTGTTCATATCGGCGTGAGCATCGAACCAGATTAAGCCGACTTCCTTTTCCTGCTCGCGGAAAAATGAAGAAACGCCCGAAAAAGTTCCCATCGCTATCGAATGGTCGCCGCCGAGCACGACCGGGAAATCTCCGGCTTCGAGAATCTCTCTGAGCTTTTCGGACATCATTTCGCAGGCTGCGAGCATTTCCGGCAGATATTTCGGATTGTCCTCGATATTCGCCGCGCCTTCCGGGCAGACGACCGTTAAATCGTTGTAATCGTTGAGCTCGTAGCCCAAATCCCTGATATGCTCGATGAGCCGTTTGCCGCGAATGTCCGCCAGCCGAATCGCTCTCGCGCCCAACTCACTTCCCGCCTGCCCGGCGCAAAAACCGAGCGGGATTCCGACGATTCCGATGCTTTTGCCATTTCCCGGAAAATCGCGCTTTGCTGCTGTTGCTGTCATAAAATCTTTACTGCTGCTCAAAAATATTGGTCGGTAATCCGTCGATGCTTTTTTGATTTTTGTCCTGCCAGTATTGCCGGATTCCGTCTTCTCCTTTCCTTTCAGCCCATCTGATAAGGTCGTTTCTTTCCCGTTTAAATTCATAGACGGGCACGCCGAAGCCGCACGAAGTTTGCAGAGATTCGATATTTATCAGGATAATCTGCCGCTCTCCGACGTATTCGGGGAAGTTTTCGTGCAGCTTTTTCCAGAGCGGCTCGTCGGTCGGTCTGACGACTTTACCGCGCCCGTAAATGCGCAGAATCAAAGGTTTACCGGAAAAGCTGCAAAACATCACGGTTATCCTGCCGTTTTCCGAAAGGTGCGCCGCCGTCTCGTTTCCGCTCCCGGTCAAATCCAGATAGGCGATTGTTTCGTCGTCCAGGCAGCGAAAAGTGTCGATTCCCTTCGGCGACAAATTGACTCTGCCGTCGCCGCCTGTCGGCGCGCTCGCCGTAAAGAACATTTTCTGCTCGGCGATAAATTTTTTCAGATTTTCGTCAAGCCGCTCGTAAAACTTCGCCATCGCTAGATTTCACCAAAACCTTTCGCAAAAATTTCTTTCACCGCGTCGAAAGCCTGCTGCTCGTCCGCGCCCTCGACGGTTAACTTCAGCTCCGTGCCTTTGCCCGCCGCCAGCGTCAGCACGCTCAGAATTGATTTGGCGTCGGCGACCACCTCGTTATCGAGCCGCATCAGCGTAATCCGGCTTTTAAAAGTTCCGGCGAGGCGAACGAGCTGCGCGGCGGCGCGGGCGTGAAGCCCGAGCTGGTTGACGATTTTGATGTTCGCTTCGGCTGGCGGCATCTTATTTTAATTTCTGCGGCGCGAGCAGCTCGCTGGCGCAGTAAATCGACTGCTTCCCCTGCGCTTCGACGGCTTTCGCCATCTCCTGTAATGATACGTCCCGGTTTTGCGACGCCAGCTTAATCACCATCGGCAGGTTAACGCCGGTGACGATTTCGATTTCGCCCTCGTTGATAAACATCGCGGAGATGTTCGTCGGCGTTCCGCCGAACATATCGGTCAAAAGCAGAACGCCTTTGCCGTCGGAAACTTTTTTGATGGCGCGCGCGATTTCGTCCTTCGCCGTTTCGACGTCGTCGTGCCAGCCGATGGAAACCGCCGCGATGTGACCTAATTCGCCGACGACCGTCTCAGCCGCCGCCAGAAGCTCGTTTGCCAGCTGCCCGTGCGAAACAATCACGCCGCCGATTTTTTTAATTTCAGACATAGAATTGTTCGTTGTTTGTTGGTCGGTTGTTCGTAGCAAGTTGGGTGAAAATTACGTTCTCAGCTAAACGTCAATAAGCAACGACCAACTAACAACGAACAACTGACCAAATATCATTTCTGAACGTCGCGGTGCGAGACGCTGACGTCAAAGCCTTTTTCTTTCAGGAATTTACCCAGGTTGTAAGCCACGCGCACCGAGCGATGTCGCCCGCCGGTGCAGCCGACGCCGATGGTCAAATAAGATTTGCCCTCGCGCTTGTAAAGCGGCAGCAGATATGCCAGCAAATCGGCAAACCTGCCGGTCGTTTCGTGCACTTCTTCCTGCTCGTCCAAAAATTTTATAACGTTTTCGTCCGTTCCGGGCAGATGTTTCAGCTCCGGCACGAAATACGGGTTTGGCAAGTGACGCACGTCGAAAAGCAAATCTACTTGTCGCGGAACGCCGTATTTGTGACCGAAGCTGACGACCTGCACGCGCAGCGGCGTTCCTTCCTCGGTTTGCCCGAATCTGTCGATGAGAAATTTTCTCAGCGTGTGAACGGTGTGCTCCGACGTATCGACAATCAAATCCGCCGTTTTCCGGACGTTTTTCAGCGCGCTGCGCTCGGCTTGGATGGCGGAGAGCACGCCGTCGCCCTGGTCGAACGGGTGCGGGCGGCGCGTTTCGCTGAAGCGCCGCTGCAAAACTTCGTCCGAAGCCTCAAAGAACAGCACGAAAGGCTCAAGGTTTTTCCTCGCCAGTTTTTTCAGCTCGCTCGGGAAATCCGAAAGAAAATGACGCTCGCGGATGTCAATGACCAGCGCGGCTTTTTCAATCGCCGGTTTTTCCTCTTCTTTCGGCAGCAGCAGGCGCGCGAAGGGCGAGAGCATCGTCACCGGCAGATTATCGACGCAGAAATAACCCAAATCTTCAAAAGCGTTGGTCGCCGAAGACATTCCCGAACCCGACAAGCCCGTGATGATAACAAAATTAGGCACTCCTTTCGGCGGCTGCTTCTGCGCTCTCTGCTGGTGCGGCTTTTTCACCTGATGATGCTGCTGCTGTTCCTGCTGCTCGTTATTTTTCATAAATCAGTCGTTTGCAACTGTAATCGTATCGGTATCGGCGGCGGCTGATAAAATCTTCGTGTGTTTTTCAATCAATTTCCGCGCGGCGTCGTAGCCGTTCGTGCGCAGCAGGTGAACGCGAACGGCGGTTTCGACCAGAGTCGAGACGTTTCTGCCGGAGCTGACGGGCAAAACGAATTTCGGCAGTTTGACGCCGAAAATCTCCTCTTCCTGCGTTTCAAGCCCGAGTCTTTCGATTTCCTTAAGCTCTTCCCATTTTCTCAGCTCGATGCACAAATCAATCCTTTTCTGCTTGCCGATTGCCGAAACGCCGAATAAATCACGGATGTTGATAATGCCCAGACCGCGAATTTCCAGATGCTCGTAGGTCAGTTCCGGCGCGCTGCCTTCGAGCTGATCGCCGATTTTTTTGACCCACACGGCGTCGTCGGAAATCAGGTGATGCCCGCGCGTGATTAAATCCAGCGCGCACTCGCTTTTGCCGATGCCCGATTCGCCCTTTAAAAAAACGCCCAATCCGTACATTCCCATCAAAACGCCGTGCAGCATCGTCTTCGGCGCGAGCATTTCCTGCAAAAAATTCGAGACGACGCCGATGGCGCTCGAACTGACCTGCGGCGTGCGCAGGATAGGCAGGCTGAATTCTTCGGCAATCTGGAGAAATTCGCGCGGCGGTTCGAGATTTTTGGTCAGCAGAACGCAGCAGATTTTTTTCAGGTCGAGATTTTTGATGGCTTCGACGCGTTTTTCGACCGAAAGCTGATTCAGATAGGAAATCTCGCTCTGCCCGACAATCTGAAGGCGTCCATCGTGAATGTAATGAGAAAATCCGGCGAGCGCCAGCCCGAGCTTCTGGATGCGCGCCGAGGTAATCCGGCGCGCGCGCAGAGTTTCGCGACCGGCTAAAACCTCGATTTGAATTTGAGATGGAGCTTTTTCAACAAACTCTCCGATGTCGATGCTCGGTTTTTCGTTTTTGAAGTTTGAAGACATTTTAGATTTTCGATTTTAGATTTTCGATTTTAGATTGGATAAGGATAATTAAAAATTAAATTCCTTATCCAATCGCAAATCTAAAATCTAAAATCTAAAATTCCTTATGGTTGAATGAGTCCGAAGTTTCCGTCCTTACGGCGGTAGATGACCGAAAACTTTTCGTTTTTTTCGGCGTCTCTGAAAACGAGAAACTGATTTTCTTCCGATTGCAGATTCAAAACCGCTTCTTCCGCCGTCATCGGCTTTACCTTATAGCTGCGGGTATTGACGATGCGCGGCGCGGGCGGCGCAGGCGGAACGTCGTCCTCCGGCGTCGTGGCGACGATGCTGGTTTTCGTGGCGCGATGATGTTTGTCAATGACCTTGTCTTTGAGCCGCGTCGCCTGTTTTTCCAGTTTGGTTATCGTCTGCGTCAGAGCTTGATACATATCGGAAACCGTCGTGGTCGCCGTCAACACGTGGTCGCGCCAGTTGACGATGATTTCAGCGCGATGCCTGCCCTTGGCGACTTCGATAATAACGTGCGCGTTGGTTGCCTGACCGTTAAAAAGATGTTTCAGTTTGTCAAAATGGTTCTCGACGTGAGAACGCAAAGCAGGAGTTACCTCAAGATGTCTTCCGGTATATTCAAATTTCATAAACGCACCTCTTGTTCTTTTGCCGGTCTTCGGTCTTTGGTCTTTGGTCTTCGATTTTTTACTGCTCAACAT
>JALZHR010000477.1 GCA_030860665.1 Acidobacteriota bacterium | reverse complement strand
CCTGAAAGCAAGCCTTTGCGCCTGGTGTCGGACAACCGCGAGCCACAGCAGTTTCCGCTCATCGAGAAGCAGTTTGTCAATTTTATCTTCTTTCGCGTCAGCCCCGATTGGCGCAAACAGGCGGCGGAGACGAAAAGGCTTTTCAAACAGGAATTTGAAAGCGTCTTCAATGATTTCAGCCGGGAGTTTCTCCTGTTCAGCTATTCGCTGGTCGGCTTCGATTCCAAAGCCGATTTAATGCTCTGGCGCATCGGCGATTCGCTCGATTTGCTTCAGGATATGACGGCGAAGCTGTATCGCACGAATCTCGGCAGCTTTCTGGAAACGACGGACAATTATCTTTCCATCACCAAAAAAATGATGTTTATTCCGCCGACGCAAAACGGAAGCTGCGAAGACCGTTATCACATCAAGGCGGGCGAGAAAAAATATCACTTCGTCTACCCGTGCGCGAAGCATCGCGACTGGTATGCCAAGCCGGACGAAGAGCGCGAGACGATGATTGAAGAAAACTTTATGGTCGGCAAAAAATTCCAGAACATAAAAATTCACCTGACGCACGCCTTCGGCTTCAGCGAGCAGGAATTCATCATCTCTTTTGAAACGGACGAGCCGAAAGACTTTCTGTCCCTAGCCGAAGAACTGCGCCAGACGCAGGCGAGCCGCTTCATTATGCGCGGCGCTCCGATTTATACCTGCCGCCAGCGAAGCCTGACCGAATGCCTCGATGCGCTCGGATAATTCATTAAACATTTAACATTTATCATTTACCGGGTTCTGAATTGATAAATAAAAACGATAAATGTTAAATGATAAATGTTAAATGTATATTGCCAGAAAATTCTTCATCAGCGGCTCGGTGCAGGGCGTCGGTTACAGGTTTTTCGCGCAGCGCGCGGCGGCGCGGCATCAGGTTCTCGGCTACGTCCGCAATCTGGAAGACGGTCGCGTCGAGGCTCTAGCCGAAGGAAAAGACGAAGCGGTCGAAGGCTTTAAAAACGATTTGCTTACAGGTCCGACTTATTCCAGAGTCGAGCACATCGAAGAATTGGTTCTGGAACCGAGCAGGCTTTATTCATCATTTAGAATCGAAAGGTAGAAGGTCAATTACGAATTAAAAATTACGAATTACGAATTAAGAAAACTTTTTGATAAATAGCTCGAATCTTTCTTCCAATTCGTAATTCGTAATTTTTAATTCGTAATTCTCAAAGTATGGAACATTTAAAACAGCTTATCCGCGAAGTGCCGGATTTTCCGAAAGCGGGCATTAATTTTTACGATATTACGACGCTTTTAAAAGACGCCGACGGTTTGAAGCAGACGATTGACGCGCTGGCTGACGGCTTTCGCGGGCAGCAAATCGACACGGTTATCGGCGTCGAATCGCGCGGCTTTATCTTTGCCGCGCCGCTCGCCTATCACCTGAACGCCGGTTTCGTGCCCGTTCGCAAGCCGAAAAAACTGCCCGCCGAATGCGTTTCGGTTTCGTATGATTTGGAATACGGGCAGGACACGCTGGAAATGCACCGGGACGCCGTCGGCGAAGGTCATCGCGTTTTGATTGTCGACGATTTGCTGGCGACCGGCGGCACGGCAAAGGCGGTCGTGGATTTGGTCGAAGGCTTGGGCGGCGCAATCGTCGGTCTGTCGTTCGTCGTCGAGCTGAATTTTCTGAACGGGCGCGCCAAATTCGACGGCTATAACGTCAGCTCGCTCCTGCAATACGACGCTTAGATAAATGCAAAACGCAGAATGCAAAGTGCAAAATACCGGAAAGTAATTTTATTTTTGCCGCGTTTTCTGGACAACCGGAAATCTAAAATCTAAAATCTAAACTCGTTTGCTCCCGTAGCTCAGCTGGATAGAGCGTTCGCCTCCTAAGTGAAAGGTCGCAGATTCAAATTCTGCCGGGAGCACTTCTATTTTCAGTGATTTATTGATACAGTTTTTAGCCTGCCCTCGCAATGTTACAGCATTATTAGTGTATGTTTCTCAGCAGAAGAGACGGAGAAACTTGCCGGAACTTTTCAGGAGGTTTAAATGAGCCAATCCAGTCATAAAGCAAAAAAGCGTTTTTGCCTTGTTTTAGTCAAGCCCTCGCATTACGATGACGACGGTTACGTCCTCCAGTGGCTGCGGTCGCCCGTGCCTTCAAATTCATTAGCGACTATTTACGGGCTGGCTGAAGACTGCGCGCGCCGCAAGGTGCTCGGCGAAGAGGTCGAGATTGAAATCCATCCTATCGACGAGACGCACACGCGCGTCCGCCCGGAGCGCATCGCGGCGATGATAGAAAAAGCCGAAGCGGGCGGAATGGTGATGCTGGTCGGCGTGCAGTCGAACCAGTTTCCGCGCTCGCTCGACATCGCGCGCCCTCTGCGCAAGCGCGGCATTCAAGTCGCCGTCGGCGGCTTTCACGTTTCAGGCACGCTGGCGATGCTGAAAGAACGCGACGCCGACGTGCGCATCGCCGAAGAGATGGGCGTTTCGCTGTTTGCCGGCGAGGCTGAAGGCAGGCTGGAGAGAGTTTTGCAGGACGCGGCTCAGAACAAGCTGGAACCGCTCTACAATTATATGGACGATTTGCCGAATCTGGACGGCGCGGTAACGCCGCTGCTGCCGGCGGAAATCGTCAAGCGGGCATTCGGCAACACGAGCTTCGACGCCGGTCGCGGCTGCCCGTTTTCGTGCTCGTTCTGCACCATCATCAACGTTCAGGGACGCAAATCGCGCTCGCGCACGGCTGACGACGTCGAGGGAATCATCCGGGCTAACCTGGCGCAGGGAATACACAGCTTTGTCATCACGGACGACAATTTCGCCCGCAACAAAAACTGGGAGCCTATCTTCGACCGGCTTATCCATCTGCGCGAGGTCGAAAAGCTCAACATCAAGTTCAGCATTCAGATAGACACGGGCTGTCACCGTATTCCGAACTTTATCGAAAAGGCGCGCCGCGCCGGAGTCAAGCGAGTCTTTATCGGGCTTGAGAACATAAATCCGAAAAACCTGGTCGGCGCGAGAAAAAACCAGAACAAGATTACCGAGTATCGCCAGATGCTGATTGACTGGAAGCGCGCCGGAGTGATGATTTTCTGCGGGTACATTATCGGTTTCCCCAACGATACGCGCGAGTCGATTTTAAACGACGTGCGGATAATTCAGAGAGAATTGCCGATAGATATAATGGAATACACCTGCCTGACGCCGCTGCCCGGCTCGCAGGATCACCGCGAGATGTATGAAGCCGGTCTTCCGATGGATGCGGACCTGAACAAGTATGACGTCAATCACGTGACGATTCCGCATCCGCTGATGTCGCGCGAGGAATGGGAATCGGCTTACGCCGACGTGTGGACGAATTATTATTCGGACGAGCACATCGAAACGATTCTCAAACGCTGCGCCGCAACCGGAACGAGTCCGAGCAAAACTATGTCCAACCTCGTCTGGTTTCGCGGCAGCGTGCAAATCGAGAAAGCTCACCCGGTCGAAGGCGGATTTTTCCGGCGGAAGTTTCGTCGAGACCGTCGCCCGACCCTGCCGATGGAGTCAATCTGGGCTTTCTACCCGAAATATTTTGCCGAAACGCTTTTGAAGCAAATCCGGTGGGTCTCGCTCTTTCTGAGCTGCTATCGCATCCTGAAGCGGGTCAGGGCGGACGAGCGCGCCGCCGAGTATACGGACATCGCGATAACGCCCGTCGCCGAAGAGAAATTGGAGAATATGGAGATGTTTCAATCCGCCGAAGCGCAGGCTTATCTGAACAAGATTCGCCGCGTGGAAGAACATCGTCAGGGCGCGGCTTCGACCCGGTAAAAGCGCAGCCGGAATCGAATCGCCGGAGTGCCGCTTGCGGGCAACTGAGAAAACGCGGGTTTTAGCGCAGAGAGAGATTTACGCTTTCAAAAGACTGTTTTAAAATATTTTTTGAAAACTCTGGAATCGAATTGCGAATAAACCTTTCTATAAACAACGGAAGAAAACAGGTTAGTCCGGCGCAGTGGCAAGCATTTAGGCAAAAGGCTTTCCGTAATTTTTCCGCGAGTCTATTCACATTCTCTTTAGCTTTGAATCCTAAAAAGCCGCATTTTCCCGTGCGGCTTTATTTTTTGTCTGCGAAAATAAAGTGAAAAAGTGAAAAAGTGAAAAGGTGGAAAAGTTTTGCCGAATCTTTGCCCGACCTGCTTTTTCACTTTTTCACTTTTTCACTTTTTCACTTTTTCACTTTCCTAAACCTTTGCGTCTTCGGCGCGTTTTGTGGCAATTTATAAAGTATGCAGAAAATTCTTTCAGCCGCCGAAATGCGGGAAGTCGATCGCCTGACGACGGAAAGATACGGCATTCCGCCGTTTCTTTTAATGGAAAACGCCGCTCACGCCGCCGCCTGCGTGATTGCGGAAAAACTCGGCGGGCAGGTTTCGGGAAAATCGTTTTTAATTATGTGCGGCAAGGGCAACAACGGCGGCGACGGCGCGGCGCTGGCGAGAATTTTGTGGCAGCGCGGCGCCGATGTCGAGGTCTGCTATTTCGGCAGAGTCGAGGAAGCGAAGCCGGACGCGCGGACGAATCTGGAAATTCTGCAAAAATTGTCCGAGCAGCGATTCGTCGATTTGACGAAGGCGGACATTTCATTCGAGCAGTTTATAAGCATCGAGGAATGGCGCGAATACGTCTCGGCTAATTTTCATCACGACGACCCGGACGTTTTGGTCGATGCGCTTTTCGGCACGGGCTTAACGCGCGCGCTCGAAGACGAATACCGCGAAGTAGTCAGCTATATAAAAGCCTTTAATATCGAAGACTTCGAGCAGCCGACGCTCGTCGTCTCGCTCGATTTGCCGTCCGGCTTGGACGCCGACTGCGCCGAATGTATCGGCGATAACGTGCAGTCGCATCTGACGATTGCCTTTACCGCGCCGAAACCGGCAAACGTTCTGCCGCCCGCCTCGAATTGCAACGGCGAGCTGGTCACGGTTGATATCGGCTCGCCGTGCGAGCTGGTCGAAGCCTCGCCTTCACAGCTGTTTATAGCCGACGACCGCGACGTGTATCGCTGGCTCGAGCAGACGAAATTTTCGTCCGCTTCCTACAAAAACAAACGCGGGCACGCGCTTTTGATTGCCGGGTCGAACAATTACGCGGGCGCGGCTGTTCTGAGCGGCAACGCGGCGATTCGCTCCGGCGTCGGGCTGGTCACCATCGCGACGCCCGAATCGATGCAGACGGCGATTGCCTCGCGCGTTTTGTCCGAGGTGATGACGCGCGGCGTCGCCGAAACGAAAAACGGCGCGGTCGCCGAAAAAGCGTTCGCGGAAATCGACGATTTTATCGAGGGAAAAATCGACGCCGTTGCAATCGGCAGCGGGCTTGCCTCGACCGACGCGAGCACGAAAAAGCTCGTTCGCAAAATCGTCGAAAGCCGCCGGACGCCCGTCGTGATTGACGCGGACGGCTTGAACCTGCTCGCGCCTTTCAAATTGAAAGGCTCGCCTGAGCTGCCGCTGATTTTAACGCCGCACGCGGGCGAATTCCTGAAGCTGACCGGCGCGAAAGACAAGGAAGCTGCGCTGAAAGACCGCGTCAAAGCCGCGCGCGATTTCGCGCAGAAACACGAGGTCATCATCGTTTTAAAAGGCGAGCGAAATCTGATTGCCGCGCCCGACGGCAGAGTCGTCATCAACCCGACGGGAAATTCCGGTCTCGGAAAAGCCGGAAACGGCGACGTGCTGGCGGGAATCATCACCGGCTTTGTCGCGCAAGCCGTCCAGATGAAAATCGATATTTTTGAATCCGTCATCGCCGCCGTTTATCTGGCTGCGCTGGCGGGCGACATTGCCGAGAAAAAAGTCGGTAAACGCGCGATGCTGGCGTCTCACGTCAGCGAATCGCTGACCGACGCGTTTCGCGAATTTGAAGAATAGGAAAAGGCGATAGGTGATAAGTGATAGGTGATAAGGAAGAAACTTCTTATTCTTTCCTATCACTTATCACCTATCACTTATCACTTATTCTTTCCTATCACCTATCACTTATCACTTATCACTTTTTATGAATAAAGGAGAGCTTGAATCACGTTCGCCCGGAGAAACTTTCGCGCTCGGCGAAAAATTCGGCGCTGGGCTGCGCGGCGGCGAGATGATTCTGCTTTCGGGCGGTTTGGGCGCGGGAAAGACGCTTTTTACGAAAGGGATTTTGAGCGGGCTGGATTTCGACGTCGACGAGGTGACGAGTCCGAGCTTTACGCTCGTCAATCTTTACAAAACCGAAAAATTCGACGTTTATCACATCGATTTATGGCGCATCGACGCGGAAAATGCGGACGCGGCGTTTGCCGTCGGGCTGGACGAGATTCTGGAAGATAAAACGGCAATCGTCATCGTCGAATGGTCTGAGCGGCTGAAAAATTTTCCCTTTCCCGAAAAGACGTTTCGTGTCAAAATTGCAGGCGACGGCGAAGAAGCCCGAAAGATTTCGATTCTTTAGCGGGCGGAACAAAAATCCCGTTTCGGCGTCTAACGGAATATGAAAAAACCGCTCGTTTTTTTATTCGCCCTGTTTTTCGCCGGTTGTTCGCCGCCGGCGGCGCAGAACGTCGAAACGCCGCAGGCTGAGCAGCAGGAACAGCAACAGCAGCAGCCGCAGCCGCAGAAAGAAATTACCGACGTGCGAGCCTTAAAGCTCGTCAAAAACAAAGATGCGGTCGCGCCGTTTTTCAAATTGATGGGCGCGCCCGAGCCGTCCGACTGGCTGGCTTCGTTTAAGGAATCCGGGCAGACTTTTGAAGAATATCTTCGCGAAAATCCCACTTTGCCGACTGCCGAAAGAAAGAAAATCTACATCCAGCCGATTGGTAAATTTTCCGCGACCGAGCGAAAAATTCTGAATCTGGTCGCCGGTTATATGAAGGCTTTTTACAGCCTGCCGGTCGATTTAAAGCCGGAAATGAAGCTGGAAAACGTGCCGAAGGATATGGAGCGCAAAAATCCTTACGAGGGTCAGCGCCAAATCCGGACGCATTATTTTATCGTCGATTTGTTGCCGCCGCTTTTGCCCGACGATGCCGCGGCGTTTATCAGCTTCACCAACATCGACCTTTACCCGGACGAAACCTGGAATTTCGTTTTCGGTCAGGCGACGTTTGAAAAGCGAGTCGGCGTCTGGTCGCTTTACCGTTTCGGCAATCCGGATAAAAGCGAGGCGGATTACAAAAAGTTTCTCGCCCGCACGTTGAAAATCGCAATGCACGAAACCGGGCATATGTTTACGATGCGGCATTGCGCGAAATATGAATGCCTGATGTCGGGCACGAATCATCTCGGCGAAACCGACCGCCGACCGCTCGACACGTGCCCGGAATGTATGGCGAAAATCGCCTGGGCGATGAATTACGAACCCGTCGAACGCTACCGGAATCTAGCCGCTTTCTGGGAAACTCAGGGCTGGACGGAAGAAAAGGAATTATTTTTAAAAAAAGCCGAAGCTCTCGGCGCGGAAGCGTCGAAACAATAGTTTTTATGAATCGTTTGCCGCACGGAAAAATTTTAGTAAGATTTGCCTTTATCTTGATTCTGACAGGAGTTTTTATTTTTGTGCTGACGGCTCAGAAGGAAAATCGGAAGTCTCTGGCGGAAGTCGAAAATCCGCATCTCGTCGTGAAGAAAAAAGAGCGGCTTTTACAGGTTTTTGACGGCGCGCAGCTAATCAAAACCTATAAAATCGCGCTCGGGCGCGCGCCGCAGGGCGACAAGGAAATTGAGGGCGACGGCAAAACGCCGGAAGGCGAATTCTACGTTTTCACGAAAAACGACAAAAGCCAATTTTATCTTTCGCTCGGGCTGAGCTATCCGAACCGCGAGGCGGCGGAGCGCGGCTTGCGGGAAAATCTAATCACGCGGCAGGAATACGACGAGATTCTGAAAGCGGTGGCGGAAAAACGGATGCCGCCGCAGAAAACGGCGCTCGGCGGCGAGATTTACATTCACGGCGGCGGCGCTGCGCGCGATTGGACGGAAGGCTGCGTCGCCCTGCCGGACGAGGAAATAAAAGAGCTTTTCGCCGCGATTCCCGTCGGCGCGCGCGTCGTTATTCAGCCGTAAAGACCGCATTTGTCATTTATCATTTAACATTTATCATTGAACCGGGTTGAAGAATATTCGGCGCAGCTTCGCGTGAAAATAAAAAAACGACGATTAGTCAAAAAAGAGATTCTGCATTCTAAATTGTAAATTCTAAATTATTTTGGAAAACATTATCCGAATTAATTTAGAATTTACAATTTAGAATGCAGAATTTCATTTCATTAATTTTCGTGTAAAGCCAGTCGGCGGCGGAAAACGGAAATCTTTCCAAAAATATTAAAGTCGTGTTAAATTAATCACGCGCGAAAGGCGGCTCACACGCTGTTTCGCGTCGAACGAGCCGAGCTCAAAAAAAATCATTTCCATCTCATTTTCGAGGACGCTTCAAAAAAAGAATGTTAATTTCGGAAAAGGATTTAGCCGCAGTGCAGAATCTGCACGAGCAAAGCCTGCATCTGCAAGCCTTTAAATTAGCTCAATCGATTTGCCCGCTGCCGAACTGGGAAGGCACGGAAGCCGTTCTGCTGGCTTCGCACCTGGCATACAATCTCGGCGCGCCGAAAACCAGCGTCAAGTGGACGCGAAAAGCCTGGCGCGGCGATAAAAAACACCCGCGCGCGCTGTTTTACCACGCCAGCGAGATTCTCAACACCAAAGGCGCGCTGCCCGGACTCATCTTTCTGAGCAAACAGGCGGAGAATTTCCAAGCCGAAGGAAAACTGCTCGCGTGGTGGTATGCGCTGCACGCCGGGGCGTTTTCGTTTCTGCGCGATTTTACGACCGCCGACGAATGGCACAAAAAAGCGATTCAGACCGCGCCGGACGAGCCTTGGGTCTGGGTTTCGGTGGCGCACAGCCTCGAGCTGCAGGACCGTTACGAAGAATCGCTGGCGATGTGCCGCAAGGCATTCGAGCTTAAGCCGTGGCAGCGCAGCTCGGTTTTTTCGACGGCGCACGTTTTGACGCTGCTGGAGCGATATGACGAGGCGCTGGAGCTTTTGACCGAAGCCTCGACGCGGCTGGAAAACTCGTGGGTCGTCAAGGAATTAGCCGATTTGCAGACCGAGCTCGGACTGTATAAAGAAGCCTACGCCTCGCTGGAAAAACTCGTCGAGCTGACGCCGATGCGCGAGGATAAAATCGAGCAGTGGCTCTACGCCGGCTTGTCCGACGCCGCTTATTTAAACGGCGATATTCAAAAGGCGATTCGCTTTGCCGATATTTCTTCGGAAAAATATCATCTGAAAATCAAGGAAAAGCTGGAAAATCTGAAGGGAACGGAAAAGCGAGTTCTGCTGAAGCTCGGCTTTATTCGCCAGCATCACGTCACCTGCGCGCCCGCCACGATTTCCAACATCGCGCGTTTCTGGCAAAAGCCCGCCGAGCATCTGAAAGTCGCCGACGAGATGTGTTACGACGGCACGCCCGCCTATAAGGAAAGACTCTGGGCGGAAGCAAACGGCTGGGCGACCGCCGAATTTAAGGTGAACTGGGGAAACGCCGTTGAGCTTATCAATCGCGGCGTGCCGTTTACGCTGACGACCATTCATCCCGGCAACGGGCATTTGCAGGCAATCGTCGGCTATGACGAGCGGCGCGGAACGTTTCTCGTCCGCGACCCATATTTTCAGCGGCTCGAAGAATATTTAGCCGAAAATCTGCTGGAAGAACAAAAGGCGAGCGGACCGCGCGGGCTGGCTCTCGTGCCCGCAGAAAAATCGCTTGAGCTGCTGGGCGACATACTTTTCGAGGAAAGCCGCGAGTATGATTTTCATTACGCCGTCGATTGCGCGCTGGAAAAGCACGACCGCGAAAAAGCGGGCGAAATCTACGCCGAGATGGAAAAAGCTTTTCCGAATCACCGCCTGACGTGGTCTTCAAAGTGGGCGATTGCGCGCTACGACGCGAACACTCTGCAATTGCTCGAAGCGGTCGAAAATCTCAGAAAGCAGTTTCCCGACGACGTAAATCTGAAATTGAGTTATCTGAGCGTTTCAAACGAGCTGACGGCGCGCGCGGAACGCCTGAAGACGCTCGAAGAATTCTGCAAGGACGAAAAAACCGACCCGCTTTTATGGCAGATGTTCGGCTACGAGCTGGGGCTTGACGCGCGTCATCACAGCCGCGCCCTGCACTGGCTGTATAAAACGCTGCGAAAGCTGCCGACCAGCGGCGCGACCTATCGCTTTATCGCCGATATTTTATGGTCGAAGCGGCGTTTTGAAGAAGCGACCGAGCTTTATCGTCTGGCGGCTTCTTTAGACGATAAGGACGAGCAGTTTGCCTTTTCGTATTTTCTCGCCGCGCGGCATCTGAAACAGAGCGAGCAGGCGCTGAAATTTCTGCGCGACCGTTTCGAGCGTTTCGGGCATCGGTCGAATCTGCCGATACAAAGCCTGTTTTACGCCCTGCGCGAGCTCGGGCGAACGGTCGAAGCCTTTGACGCACTGGAAGATGCTCTCAAAAAGCGTCCGGCGGACGGCGAATTAAAGCTTTTCGCAGCCGACGCAAAGGCGCGCTACGGCAGAAAACAGGAAGCCGAGAGACTGCTGCGGCTGGCTGAGAAAAACGCTCCGCGCGGGCTTTGGCTGAGAAAAGCGGCGCTGCTCGCCGAAATGGACGGGAACTTCAAAGCGTCGCTGAAAAACTGGCGCGAAATCATCGAGCTTGAGCCGCTCGCCTACGACGCGCACGAAGCCGTCGCGTATTTGCTGGCGGCGACCGAAGGCAGAAAAGCGGCGCAGGATTACCTGCGCGAGCTGACCGATAAGTTTCCTTTCAACCGCGATTTGCACAAGCTGCGGCTGAACTGGCTGCGCGAGGAGCACGACGAAGCGATTGCCATTTCAAAACACCTGCTCGAACTGAACCCGCACGACGCGTGGAGCTATCGCGAATATTCGCGCCGCCTCTACGCCGAAAGAAAATATACCGAAGCCCTGAGCCTCGCCCGCGCCGCGCTCGAACTCGACGCGCACGATTGGAGCAATTACTACGCCTGCGGCTTGGTTCTGAGCGAGCTGGGAAAATACGACGAAGCCGTCGAAGCTTATAAAAATTCGATAAAGCTTTCGGTCGAAGCCGCCGAATACGCGCTCGAAAACTGGCTGAACATCTGCCGCACGAAAGAGGAAAAGCTCGCCGCGCTGCGCTTTGTCCGCGGCGAGCTGGACAGGCAGACCAGCTTCGGCGACGCCGTTATCACCTACCGCGAGCAAGCCAAACGATTGTTAGAGCCTGAATTTCTGCTCAGGGAATTGCAGAAATTTCACGCCGAAAACAAAAACGCGTGGTTTTCGGCTTCGCCCGTTATCTGGCAGCTGGTCGATATGTATCGCTACGACGAGGCGCTGGAGCTTGCCGAGCAGGCGACGCGTCGCTTTCCGCTGGTTTACCAGGTCTGGTATGACCTCTCGCTGGTTCACAAAGTGCGCGGCGAAAACGAGCAGGAAACGGCGGCTTTGCGCAAGGCGCTCGACATCAACGGAAGCTGGAGTTACGGAATCCAGCAGTTGGTCGAATCGCTGCAGCGCGCCGGGCGCTTCAATGAAGCGAAAAAAGTTTTGCAGGACGCGCTTTTGCGCCTGCCGCTCGAACACGTTTTATACGGCTATCTGGCGGGCGTTCACTGGAAGCTCGACGAAAAGGAAGAAGCTCTGGCGGCGGCGCGCAAAGCAATTTCCATCGACCCGGAATACGAATGGGCTTGGCGCGCCATCAAGGAATGGTCGGAAAAACTGAACCAGCCGAATCTCGCCGCCGAGCTGGCGCGCGATTTGACCGTGAAAAAGCCGCGCGACGTGAGCGCCTGGCTGACCTACGCCGGGATTCTCGACACGGACGGCGCGCGGTTCTCGCAGGAGCAGCTCGACGCCGTCGAAAAAGCCTTAAAGCTCGACCCGCAAAACGTTTTAGGGCTGGCGATGAAGGCGAACGTCCTCGCCGACGCCGGGCGTTTCGACGAGGCAATCGCCGTCTGCCAGACGAAATTCAGCGACGGTTATCGTCACGAGCAATTGCGCTACGTGCAAGCCGGAATCGAGATGACGCGCGGAAATTACGGCGAATCCGTCCGGCAGCTCGAAGAACTCGCGGCGAGCAATCCCGATTATTACCTGGCTTGGGAACGACTGGCGAGCATCTACTCAGGCTGGGAAGAAAAGAGCGCCGACTACCTGCGCGTCGCGCGCGAGATGACGCGGCTCGCGCCGCAGAATTCCGTGACTTTCGGCTATCTGGGCGAAGCCTGCCTGCTGAACGGCAGGCGCGACGAAGCGAAAAACGCGTTTCAGCAGGCGATAAAGCTGTCGCCCGAGTACGAATTCGGCGCAAACGCCCTGTTCGATTTGTATTTTGAAGACAGCGAGCTGCAAAACTGCAAAGCGATTCTGAAAACGCACCGGGAATTTATCAAAAACGACAATTCGCTCGTCCGCGAAATCGCTTTCTACGCCAAGCAGAACGATTTGGAAAACATCGCGCCGCTCTGGAAAAAACTCTGCTTTTCCGCGACGGCGGACGATTCTCATTTCGATTACGTGCTGGAAAAATTTCGCTATTTCAAATTGATGAACGAGCCGTTCGTTTATGAAACTCTGCTCCGAAGCTCGAAGGAGGCGAACGTCAACCCGCTGGTCGGCGCGTATCTGATAGAATTGTGCGGCGAAAGAGAAAGCGTCAAAAAATGCCGGAAAATCGTCGAAGAATTTCGCGGAAACGAAAAAATATGGGCGCAGGCGATGAAAAAATTTCTGAACCTGATGCTCCGGAGCAAATCGGGACCGGAAGTTTATTCCTTTATCAAAAAGAACTGGAACGAGCTGAAGAAAACGGATGACCTGTGGGCTTTGACCGGCTATGCGCTGAACGCGCTGGAACAGGATAGAAAAGCCTGCGAATTGTTTTCCGACTGGCGCGAGCGAAAAGGCGTTATGCCGTGGATGCTCTGGAATTACGTGATTTCGCTCAGGCGGCAGGGCAAAGCCGAAGAGGCGAATTCAATCAGCCGCGCCGCTCTGAATCTGCCGGAAAGAGATTCGGTCGTCAGCCAGCACCGGATGATGATTGGTCTGGACGAGCTGCACGCCGGAAACTTTGAAAATGCGGCGCAGCTTTTCAGTCAAATCGACACCAGGGTTTTGAGCGATTGGGACAGGTATTTTTATTATCTGCTCGAAACCGGATTGGCGATTTATGAAAAAAACGCGCGCGGCTTAAAGGAAGAAGCCGACGAGCTAATGAAGGAAATGGTTAAAGACAGTCTTGCCGATTCGACTTTGCGCGCTGATAAAGTTCGTCTTAACAGCTTCCGGCGGACGGTGGAGACGGCTCTGGCGATGAGCCGCAACAGCCGCCTGAAATTTTATCTGCGCGCCCGTCTCGCCCTTTCGTGGCTGTATTTTCAGATGACTAAAAATTATGCGTGAGGCGGCGGTCGATAAAATCCCGCGTAAATCGAATTCGTCTTTTGCCGAAATCGGCAGCCCTGAAAAATGCGTGTGAAATGAGAAAATCTTTGTCCGCGCGGCGCGTCTCTGTTCGCTAACCGACAGAAACCGGTTTGCCCGATGTGTTTGAATTGTTCAATCAATATTTGAACTATTCAAGGAGGCAAAAACTCGAAGCTTTTCAAGCTGATTTCAGAAGCTTCGAGCGAAAAACATTTTTTATATGTCGGAAAATCCGAAAGAGAAAGAGCCGCAGCCGCCGTTTCCCGAACAGCAGCAGGAACCGCCCGGGCTGGAATCCGAGATGACGCCCGCGCCGGATTTCGGCTTGAACAGCTATAAAGGCTCCGGCAAATTGCAAGACAAAGCCGCGATTATCACCGGCGGCGATTCGGGCATCGGTCGCGCCGTCGCGCTCGCCTTCGCCCGCGAAGGCGCGGACGTGCTGATTTCCTATCTGCCCGAAGAGGAATCGGACGCGCAGGAAACCCGCCGCGTCGTCGAGAGCGCCGGTCGTCGCTGCGTCACCGTGCCGGGCGATATTCGCGAAGAAGAGCAGTGCCGCGAAATAATCAACCGCGCGATGCAGGAGTTCGGCAAAATCGACATCCTGATTAACAACGCAGCTTATCAGATGTCGCACGAGGGCGGAATCGGGGAAATTTCCTCCGAAGAATTCGACCGCACGTTTAAGACGAACGTTTACGCGATGTTCTACCTGTGTAAAGCCGCTCTGCCGCTGATGAAGGCGGGCAGCACGATTATCAACACGACCTCGATTCAGGCTTACGAGCCGAAACCGCAGTTGCTCGCTTACGCCGCGACCAAAGGCGCGATTATGAATTTTACGAAAGGACTGAATCACCAGGCGATGGAAAAGGGAATTCGCGTCAACGCCGTCGCGCCCGGTCCGATTTGGACGCCTCTGATTCCTGCAACAATGCCGCCCGAAAAAACCGCGAGCTTCGGTCAGGACACGCCGATGGAGCGCGCCGGTCAGCCCGCCGAGCTCGCGCCGGTTTACGTATTTCTCGCCTCGGACGACGCCAGCTACATCAGCGGCGAGATAATCGGCGTCACCGGCGGCAAACCGCTCCCGTAACATTTTGAAAGTAAGGTATTTATAAAATCACAGCCGGAGCTAATCGGCTGTGATTTTATTTATTCCGGTCTTTTGCGGAATTCCGCCTGATAACACCTCGCCGCTTTACTTTTATTTATGCGTTAATATTTCCGCTTTATGCTCTGCTAACAATTTTTCCGGCTTGACGAAAGCCCGTCCGATACTGGAAAATAAAGTAAAGATTATATTTTGATATTTTGAGAGGTTAAAATTAGAAAATGCCATATCCAGAAATTATGATTCACGGAATGCGACAGGAACTGGCGCAGCTCGGAATCGAAGAAACCAAAACGCCGGAAGCGGTAAAAGAAGCGGTTGAAAACACCGAAGGAACTTTGATGGTCGTCGTCAATTCGGTTTGCGGCTGCGCGGCGGGCGGCGTTCGTCCCGGCATCGCGATGGCTTTGCAGAACTCGGAAGCCAAGCCCGACCGCTCGATTACGGTTTTCGCGGGCGCGGACATCGACGCGACCGACGTGGCGCGCGATTATTTCACGGGCTATCAGCCGTCGTCGCCGTCAATCGGAATTTTGAAAAACGGAGAGCTGGTCCAGATGTTCGAGCGCCGCGACCTCGAAGGTCGCCACCCGCTGCAAATCGCGCAGACTTTAATCGACGCTTTCAACACGCACTGCACCACAGCTTCAAACGCCGCTTCAAACTAAAAAAGCGGTAAGTAAAAAAGTGGTAGGCGGTAAGCGGTAAGCGGTAAGTTGCAGTTGTTGAATATCGAATTTTTATCTGAAACTCGATATTCAAAAAAACGAACTTACAGCTTACCACTCACCGTTTACCACTTTTTTGTTGCTTTTCGCGAAAAGAAACCTGTAAAATAAGTTTTGACAAACGCCCGGCGAGCGCGCGTCATATTCCTTCCGAAAAAATAACTTTTCAGGTTTCTCTCCAATGTCAATCGAACAAAGAAGATTTATCAGGTTTTCACTCGACATTCCGGCGATTCGCGAGGGCGAAAACGGCGAGAAGCACCCGATTACGCTTCATCAAATCAGCATCGGCGGCTGTCTGGCTGGCGCGGACGAACGCATTTTCACGGGCGCCGAGTTTCGCGTCCTGCTGCGTCTGCCGAGCGGCAATTTTCTGCCGCTGACCTGCAAGGCGATTTATAAATTTGCCGGAACGGGCATCGGCGCAAAATTTCTGAACATCACCGAATTCGAGCAGCAATTGCTCGCCGACGTAATCTCGCAAACTCTGGAAGCCGAAGGCTTACCGCTTCAGGTCGACCCGTTCGCGCACCCGCCGAGTCTAATCTACCAGCAGCAGCAGCAGCAGCAGCAGAAACCCGCCGAAGAGGAAAAACTGCCGAATCCGCGTCTCGAAAAGGAAGAAATCGTCGAGAGAATTCTTTCCTCCGATAATTAAAACCCCGGTAATTTCCGTAAAAATGCCGGAAAATCAAGGCTGTTGTTTCGAGGCAGAATTATTTGAATATAAATCCTAAAACAACTCGTCCAGCGCCTCGTCCAGATTCCTGACGCCGACGACGCGGATGCCGAGCAGTTTTTCCAAGCCGGTTTTATTCGTCGCGGGCAGGATTAATTTTTTAAAGCCGAGCATTTGCGCCTCGCGCGCGCGAACCTGCGCTTGCAGCGAGCCGCGCACTTCGCCCGTTAAGCCGACTTCGCCGAAAACGGCGACATCGGGCGCAATCGGCAGATTCCGGTAGCTCGACGCAATCGCCGAAATCACGCCCAAATCCGCCGCCGGCTCATCGACTTCCAAGCCGCCCGCGATGTTGATAAAAACGTCGTCGCCCATCAGCTGAAAGCCGAGACGTTTTTCCAGCACGGCAATCAAAAGCGCGGTGCGATTCTGGTCGAAGCCCTGCGCCATTCGCCTGCCCGTTCCGTATTTCGAGCCGGAGACGAGCGCCTGAATCTCGACCAGCATCGGGCGCGTGCCTTCCATACAAACCGTTACTACAGAGCCGCTTGCGCCTTCCGGTCGCTCCTGCAAAAAAACTTCCGATGGATTACCGACGGCGACCAAGCCTTCGCCGGTCATTTCAAAAATGCCGATTTCGTTTGCCGCGCCGAAGCGGTTTTTCGTGGCGCGGATGATTCGGTGATTGTGATGGCGGTCGCCTTCAAAATACAAAACCGTATCGACGATATGCTCCAGCGCCTTCGGTCCGGCAATCGAGCCTTCCTTCGTCACGTGACCGATGAGAAAAACGGGCGTCGCCGTCTGTTTGGCGAAAATCATAAACTGCCCGGCGACTTCGCGCACCTGCGAGACCGAGCCGGGCGCGCTTTCGATATTCGGCGAAAAAACCGTCTGAATCGAATCGACGATAACGATGTCCGGCTTCATCCGGTCGGTTTCTTCGAGAATCGCTTCGAGGTTCGTTTCGGGCAAAAGAAAAAGATTTTCGGCGTTTAAGCCCAAACGCTCGCCGCGCATCTTGATTTGCCGCTCGGATTCCTCGCCGGAAATATACAATACTTTCAAATCGTTCGCACTCAGCTTATCGGCGACCTGCGCGACCAGAGTGGATTTTCCGATTCCGGGCGAGCCGCCGATTAAAACCAGCGAGCCGGGAACGATGCCGCCGCCCAGAACGCGGTCGAATTCCGTGATGCCGGACGAAGCGCGCGCGTCGTCCTGCGATTCGATTTCGCCGTAGGAAATCGGTTTCGTCTCGCGCCCGAGCCGCAAACTTGAAACGGCGGTCGAGCCTTTTCCGCCGGTCGCCTGCGCCGTCGCGCGAAAGCGTTCCTCGACAAACGAATTCCACTCGCCGCAGTCCGGGCATTTGCCGAGCCATTTGCGCGCCTGATGACCGCAGTTTTGACAGACGTAAATCGTCGCAGGATTTTTTGCCATAAATTTATAAAATCGAAACTTCCCGGAGTTTCGGAATAATACATTCGCCGACCTGATTTGTATCTTTCCGAAACGCTAACCGCTTTAATTTTACTATAAAACGGCGAAAATCGGCGGAAATCGAGCGGCACAAAATTTGTTTATAAAATCGGTTACTCGTTTCTTTTCACAACGGGGAAAGAAGCGAGAATCCAATATTCAAGGAAAGGGAAAAATAAAATGGCAGACGAGCAAATCGAAACCGGAAATGAAGGTCAAACCACGGGCGGTCCCGGAACGCAGATTCAGGAAGTAGGCAACACGGGGCAATCAAGCGGAAATCAGGGACAGGATATTCTGGATAATTACAGCGAAAACCAAAGCCCGCTCGGCGACGTCGGCGACGCCAACGCGCATCAGAGAAATTCGGACGACGACCGGATGGGCGGCGACGAAGCGTAGTCAATGCAAAATGCAAAATGCAAAATGCAAAATAAAAGGATACATTTAATCTTGGATTCTAATTCTTAATATTTTGCATTTTGCATTTTTCGTTTTGCATTGATTACTCTTTTTGCTTTTTATAGGATTTTAGCGAATATTAGTTAAATGCCTGCGCAACCGATTCACGCATTCGCCGAAAAAGTCACGCTGATTACCGACGCCGCCAGCCCAATCGGGCGCGCGGTCGCGCTGCAGCTGGCTCTGCTCGGAAGCTACGTCGTCGCAGGCTTTTCCGGCGCTTCTGCGGGAGAAGAAACAAAGCGCGCGCTCGAAGAGCTGAAATCGCTCGGAACGCTGGCGGACGCCGTCGAAACCGACGTTTCGACCGTCGAAGGCGCGAAGAATCTGGTTGCGGAAGCCGAAAAGCTTTACGGGCGGATTGATTTGCTGGTCAACACTCTGAAATTCGAGCCGCAGGCTTCGTTTGAAGAAACCGGCGAAAGCCTCTGGCAGGCGACGTTCGACGCGAATCTGAAATCGGTTTTTTTCGTCACGCAGGCGGCTTTGCCCTTGATGTCGCCGCGCCCGAAGCCGGCGATTGTTAATGTCACCACAAATTGCGAAACCGACGAAAAAAGTATCGCGTTTGCCGCCGCGCGAACCGCGATTTTCGGCTTGACGAGACAGCTTTCCAGACAACTGCCGAAAAATTTTCGCGTCAACTGCGTCGTCGTCAACGAAAAACCGGAAGAAAAAAGCGACCCGTACGAGCTTTTCAGAACGTCTCAAAATGTTGCTGCCGATGATGTTGCGCGCGTCGTCGTATATCTTCTGTCGTCCGAGGCAAAGGCGCTTAACGGGCAGATTTTGACGGTTGACCGCCGCTAGTCTTTTTTTACTATTAACAATAATTAAATCCGTGTTAAAATTCTCGATTAGGTATGAAATCTAAATGCTAAAATTCACTTGGATATGAAATCGGATATTCTCATCATCAGAATTGCGTTCGTCGTGTTGCTGGCATTGATCGGCTATTTGCTCAATCCTCTGAAAACGACCGACCACTTATACGGCGCGAGCTATGAAACCAGACAAATACTTTCGGCAGTTTTAGGCGTCGCCACCGCGCTTTTCGTCATCGGCTTTGAAATGCGGGCGCGCAAGGCTTCGCTGAAAACGCTGATTGGCGCGGCAATCGGCTCGATTTTAGGCATCGTCGGCGCATATCTTATCGGAATGCTTATCAGCTCGCAGGACATCAACACCGTTCCGGGCGAAATGAAGGTGTTTCTGACCATCGCGCTCGCCTTTTTTATGGGCTATATCGGCTTGATGGTCGGCGCGGCGAAGGGCGAGTATATTGATTTGTCTGTTTTGGGCGGAATTTTCAGCGACAAAAACCTGCGCCGCGATTACAAGATTCTGGATACGAGCGTGATTATCGACGGGCGCATCGCCGACGTCGCCGAAACCGGGTTTCTGGGCGGAACGCTCGTTATTCCGCAGTTCGTCCTGCGCGAATTGCAGCAGGTTGCCGACTCGCCCGATTCGTCGAAACGCCAGCGTGGTCGGCGCGGTCTGGATATGCTGCAACGCCTGCGCAACAACTCGAAGCTCGACATTCAAATCGTCGAGACCGATTTTCCCGCCGTCAAAGAAGTAGATTTAAAGCTTATCGAACTCGGCAAACAGCTCGAAGCCGTCATTATCACGAACGATTTCAATCTGAACAAAGTCTCGCAATTGCGCGGCGTCAGCGTTCTGAACGTCAACGAATTAGCCAATGCGCTGAAGCCCGTCGTCCTTCCGGGCGAAGCGATGCGCGTCTTCGTTTTGAAAGAAGGCAAGGAATACAATCAGGGCGTCGCATACCTGGACGACGGCACGATGGTCGTCATCGACAACGCGCGCAAGCTGATTGGAAAAAACGCCGATATTGCCGTCACCAGCGTTTTGCAGACGACCGCCGGAAAAATGATTTTCGGTCGGCTGTGGGAAGAAAAAGATGAAGTCGGCAGCGGCAGCAGCAGCAGCGGCGGGCACGATGTCGGCAATAATT
>JALZHR010000463.1 GCA_030860665.1 Acidobacteriota bacterium | reverse complement strand
AGTTTCAGCCCTGCTGCTCACCGCTTACTGCTCACTGCTCACTGCTTACCGCTCACCGTTTCGTTATACTTTTGTCTAAATCTTTCCCAATCTTCGGCGTCCGCCTTGCCGAAGCCGTACCAGACGGTCTCGAAATTATTGGTCAGCGCGTTCATATTCCGGTAAAGCTCCGGGCGTTTGCGGACGTCGCGCAGGTAATCGCGATTGGTTTTGTGATTTGCCAGACCGATAATTTTCCGGTCGCTCAATTCGCACAAAAGCGCGATGTAGCCTTTGCGAATCGCGGCGCGCAAATTTCCCTCGCGGGCGAGGCGCTCGGCTTCGCCGAAAAGATTTTCGGACGTTTCGTCGGCGGCGAGCGTTTCGCCCAAAATAACTCGCTCTTTTTTCTCCGCTTTCCCGCGTCTGAAAAATCTCTGCCGCAAAAACGGCGCGAAGCGATACAGCAGAAAACCGATAATGCCCAGAACCGCGCCCCAAATCAGCAGATATAAAAAGAACGAGAGCGGTCGCGCCGCGTTTTGGTCTGTTTCCTGTATCGGCGGCGAATCCGGAAAAATCTCGGAAAGCCACTCGAGAAAGTCGTCCTTCATCTTTTCCAGCCAGGTTTTCTCTTTTTCTTCGGGTTTCTGATATTCGGCGCGGCGCAGGATTTCCCGCAGCTTCTGTTTGTCCTCGTCCTTCGCCCGGTCTGAGGCTTCCTGTCTTTCCAGCTCGTCGAGCTTTGCCTCGACCGCGTTGAGACGCTCTATAATTTCGGTCAGAATCACTTGTCGCCGGGATAAAAGAGGTTCTTCCTCGAAGGCTTTGAGTCTCGCCAAAAGCCAGCCGTGGTCGGCTTCAAATCTCGCGCCCGGCGGTAGCTCGATTGTTTCCGTCGGCGGCAGGGTCGAGCGAACGACCGCCAGAGCCTCGCGCTCTTCGGCGCGAATCTCGGCTTCGGTTTCCGATTCGTCGTGATTCAGCAGAAATTCCAACTGCTCGCTGACCGTCCGGATTTGCGTGCGGTATCCGGGCAAATCGACGGCAAAAGCCGAAACGGAAAGGACGAGCGTAAAAACAAGAATTTTTGCCGTTCCGGTGAGTTTTCCGCTTTTCATTCTTTTTTTCTCGTTTCTTCTCCGCACCAATCCGTTTTCTTTCAGTATAGCCTGATTAATTAAGCCCGAGCGTGGTAAAAGGCGATTTCGGCTCGTGCCGCTGCTGATGCGAGCTTTGCAGATTGGTCATCGCCAGCGCCGGCTGCAAAGGATTCGCGTAGTTCTGCGGCAGAGCCGGAATCTCGCCCAGCCGCCGCGCCGCCATCAATTCGATGTCATAGCCTTCGTGCCGCACGCGCTCGTCTACATACAGCAGGCAAAGCCCTATCATCCAGACCGGCATCAGCAGAATCAGGCTCGCCTGCCAGATAGCCTGACTGGCAATCGTATACCACGCCGGAATCACGTCCGGGTCGTAGCTGAAAAACTGTATGCCGTTCAGGTAAGCATACCAGCCGAGCGGAACGTAAAAAAGCGCCAGCGCCGAATAAGTCGCCAGCAGCGTAAAAATAAACAGGGCGTAAAGTCGCTTGACGTTTCCGCTGGCGAGATTCGCGCTTCTGCCGATTGCCGAAAAAACTCCCTGTCCTTCGACCAGCATCACCTGCGGCACATACGCAAAGCGCGAGGCGACCAGAAAGAAAATCCAGCCCGCGCCGAAAGTCGTAGCGGCAATCAGCAGCAGCGATGCGGTAGCGGACAGAAAATCGGAAAAACTGAGGACGTAAACCGCTGCGACAATCAGCAAAACGGCGACTATCATCCCGATATAAAAAACGAAGCTCGCCATAAGTCCGAGCAGAAAGGTAATCAGCACCGAGGCGAGTATCAAGCCCGGCAGGCGCGACCACGTATTGCGGTAAGTCTCGCGCACGTTTATCGGCTCGCCGAAAAGCAGGTGACGCACGAAATTTCGCGACGCGCCGCCCATCACGGAAAAGACCGCGACCGCTTCGATAAACCAGATAATCAGATTACCGAAGCTGGTAAAAAGCCACGAAAGAACGTAATCGTCCGGGTTTCGGCTTGAGCCGAACGAAAACAGCTCGCGCCCGAGAATCGTCCAGCCGATGGTAAAGACGGTGCCGAGAATAATCGGCGGCGAAGCAATCCAGACAAACGTCCAGAAATTGCTTCGATAAAGCCGGACGGCGCGGTCAATCAAATCGCCCGCGCCGAGCGGCGCGAGCGACATCGTCCGCGTTGAAGCGTCGGCAGCGGCAGCGGCGGCGGCATTGGCGGCAGGAGCGTTCATGGCTGAAATTCTAACACGAAATCGTAAAAAAAGAGCGACCTTCCGGCGTTGAAAGTCGCTCTCAAAATCAAGCCGGAAAACCGGGAGCTTTTTAGAAATTGTATTTAACGCCGGATGTAATCGTCCGGTTATCAGGTAACGATTCAGAGCGCGCGGCGAATCAGCTGCGCGCCGGAATATTGTAAGTCTTGATTTTCGAGTTCAGCGTCGTCGCGTTCAAGCCGAGCAGGCGCGCGGCGCGCGATTGATGCCCGCCGGTCTGTTCGAGCGCGCGGCGGATTAAATCGACCTCGAATTTTCGCACCTCGTCGTAGAAGTTTACGCCGCGCGAGATGTCTATGCTTTCCGAAAATCCCTCGCTGTCCCGCATCATTTGGCGCGCCATTTCCGGGTTGCGCACTTCCGGGCGCAGGCATTCGACCGTGATTTCGTCGGTCGGCGCGATGACGACGGCGCGCTCGATAATATTTTCCAGCTCGCGCACGTTTCCCGGATAATAATAATTTTCCAGCAGCGAGAGAACTTCCGGCGAAACCTGCTCGGAAATATCGCGCGCGTTTTCCTCGTTGTATTTGCGGATAAAATGCTGGACGAGCGGCAGAATATCCTCGCGGCGGTCGCGCAGCGGCGGCAGTTCGATAGGCACGACCGACAGGCGATAGTATAAATCTTCGCGAAAAGTGCCGTTGCGGACGGCTTCCTTTAAATCGACGTTCGTCGCGGCGATGATGCGCACGTCCACTTTTCGCGGCGCGGTGTCGCCGAGCGGCGTAAACTCGCGCTCCTGAATCACGCGCAGCAGGCGAACCTGCGTTTCAAAACGCAAATCGCCGATTTCGTCCAGAAAAATCGAGCCGCCGTCCGCCACGTCGAACAAACCTTTTTTCGCGCCGACCGCGCCGGTAAACGCGCCCTTAGTGTGTCCGAAAAGCTCGCTTTCCAGAAGCTCCGACGGAATATTCGAGCAGTTGACGACGACGAACGGCTGATTCGCGCGGGGCGAGGATTCGTGAATCGCTTTGGCGACCAGTTCCTTGCCCGTTCCCGATTCGCCCGTAATCAGGACGGTCGAACGCGCCGGCGCGACGCGGTCAACCATCCGGAAAACGCTTTCCATCACGTCCGAGCGACCGATAAAGCCTTCGCGCTTGACCGAGCGTGTCATCGCCTGCCGGAGCGTCTGGCGCTCTTCTTCGTGACGGCGTTTTTTCACGCCGCGCCCGATCATCGCCAGGATTTGCTCGTTCTGAAAAGGCTTTCTGATAATTCCGGTCGCGCCTTTTTCCCACGCCGAAATCGCCGTATCGAAAGTCGCGTAAGCCGTAATCATCAGCACGACCGCCTGGTCGTCCGTCTTGATTAATTCTTCGAGCGCCGTCAAACCGCCGATGCCGGGCATCGAAACGTCCATCAGAACGACGTCGTAAGGCTTGCGCCCGTAGGCTTCCAGAGCTTCTTCGCCCGTTTTCGCCAAATCTACCTTGTAACCCGCGCCCGACAGGATTGTCTCCAAAACGTCGCGCATAATTTCCTCGTCGTCAACGACGAGAATCGAACCTTTTTTCGCCATAAGTTATTGAATATACCAAAATTCAAGCCAAAAATTTAACGCAAAGGCGCGAGGCGGCAAAGACGCAAAGGAAAGAAAGAGAATCGAAACAGCGGATTGAAAGGGATTTACTTCTTATCTAAATTTAATCCGTTTTATTTCTTCTTTAATCCGCGTTCTTCTGCGCTAATTCGCTGTTTTAATTCTCTTTGCGCCCTTGCAGCCTTGCGCCTTTGCGTTAAAATCCAAATGTGATTTACGACAAACTCGCCAAAAATTACGACAAGGCTTTCGCGCCGTTTGAAAAACGATTTCTCTCGCGCTGGCGCAGGGAAACTTTATCGCATCTGCCCGTAAATTCGCGCCTTCTCGAAATCGGCGCGGGAACGGGCTTGAATTTCAAATTTTACCCGGATTGCCGTCACGCGGTCGCCAGTGAAATCTCCGTCAAAATGCTCGAATTCGCCCGTGAGAAAACCGCCGCGATTGAACTAGTTCAAGCCGACGCCGAAAGCCTGCCGTTTGCCGCAAACACCTTTGATGCAGCTTTGGCGACGCTCGTTTTCTGCTCGATTCCGAAGCCGGAAAATGCTTTCCGCGAGCTGCAAAGAGTCGTCAAGCCGAACGGAAAAATCGTCCTGCTCGAACACGTCCGCCCGCGCGGTCTGCCCGGCTTCGCGTTCGATTTTCTGAATATTTTCACCGTCGCTCTAATCGAAGACCATTTCAACCGCCGCACGGTCGAGATTGCCGAAAACGCGGGCTTGAAAATTCTGGAAGTAAACCGGAAGGCTTTCGGAATCGTGAATCTGATTGTTTGCGAAACAGAGAAATGATAAGACGCACGGGTCTTAGAAGAAAGACAAATGTAGGGGCAGGTCTTGTGCCTGCCCCTACATTTGTCTTTCTTTTTATTGAAATTTGCTTTAGTGTCACACGTGCGAGGCTTAATTACATGCGTGCAAGGCTTAGTTACACGCGTGCAAGGCTTAATGTGACGCGTGTAATTAAGCCTCGCACGCGTGTAACTAAGCCTTGTACAGATGAAAAGAAGCCTCGCACGCGTGCAAATCTTTCTTTCACGGGCGCGAGGCTTCAGTTAATGTCCGCAAATAAGCCGTCTTTACGGCACAATCGCCGACGGCGCGGGAACGTCGCCGCCGATTCCCCAGTTTTGACCGCGCAGGCTGCCGCTCGAGCTTTGCAGAATATACCAGTTTCCTTCGGACGAGCGGAAGACCGCCAAATCCGATTTTCCGTCGCCGTCGTAATCGCCCGGCGCGGGCGTATCAGCCGAAATTCCGAACTGCGCGCCTCGGAAACCGCCGCTGCCGCTTTGCAGGATATACCACGCGCCGCCGCTCGGTCGGAAAACGGCTAAATCGGCTTTGCCGTCGCCGTCGTAATCGCCCAAAACGGGTTTGTCTTCAGCGATTCCGAACTGCGCGGCGGTAAATCCGGCTTGGCTTTTCAGCAGATACCAAGTGCCTTCGCGATAAACGCCCAAATCGGTTTTTCCGTCGCCGTCGTAATCCGCCGCCACAGGTCTGTCCGAAGAAATTCCGAACTGCCGCGCGATAAAACCGTCGCGGCTCTGCCGGATATACCACGTTCCGTCCGAAGGTCTGAAAACCGCCGCGTCGGCTGTCCCGTCGCCGTCATAATCGCCGGGCTGCGGCTTATCGCCCGCCGCGCCGAACTGAACTGCGCGAAACTGTCCGTCCGAGCTGTTGAGCCAATACCATGTCCCGTCGCGGAAAACGGCGATGTCGGTTTTGCCGTCGCCGTCGTAGTCGGCGGGCGCGAGCTTATCGGAAGCGATGCCGAAATTAGTAACGGTGAAATTATCCGTCGAGCTTCGCCTGATATACCAGTTTCCGTCGCCCGGGCGAAAGACGGAAACGTCCGTTTTGCCGTCGCCGTCGTAATCGGCATGTTTGGCTCTGGAAACGGCGGTCGCTTCGCCGAAAATCGTGAAGCGAAACGCGGGCGAAACCGCCACGCCGCCCGCCGCGCCCGCGTCCGTGACATACCAGCGACCGAAAAACGTCCTGCCGATGAGCGCCGCGTCGGCGGGAATGGCGAGACTCGCCGAGCCGTAGCCGCCGCCCGCGCCGCTGCCGCTCAAGCTTACGGCGACGCGCGCAAACGAGCCGTTTGCGGGAATATTCGTCGTCGCGCCGGGGTCGCTCGCGTCGATGACCAGAACCGCGTTTGCGCCGCCGAGCGCGTTTGAGACGGCGACCGTAAAATTCGGATTTCCGGCGAGCGGCGGCTCGATTGCCGTCACCTGCGGAACGAGATTGCCTGAGCCTGCCAAGCCGTTTCCGGTAACTTGCGGAACGCGGTTCGATTCCGTGTAAAGCGCCGGGCGGTCGAACGGCGCGGCTTCCTGCGCGACGCGCGCGTCGGTCAAAGGACGCCTCAGAAATGCCACAAGGTCGGCTCTCTGCGCCGCCGAAAGATTGAGCGGGCGAATCAGATTATTCGGAACGTTCGGCTCGTTCGGAAAATCGCCGCCGCGATTGTAGAAGTTGACCACGTCTTCGAGCGTCTGAAGCCGCCCGTTGTGCATATACGGCGCGCGCAGCTCGACGTTTCTGAGAGACGGCACGCGAAATTCGCCGAGGTCGTTTTGATTTCCCGTCACCTGAAAGCGTCCGGTGTCTTCCGCCGCCGGGCGCAAGCCGATGTTGCGGAAAGTGTTGTCGGTCAGAAGATTTCCGGCGTGACAGACGTTGCACTGCGACTGGTTGAAAACGTTGCGCCCGCGCTGTTCCTGCGCCGTCAAAGGCTGAATTCCGGCGTTCGCCAAATCCAGCGGCGTGCGGTCGGAATAAAGCGTGCGCTCGAACGTTCCGATTGCCAGCGAGATGCGCGACGGCGTGACTTCCGGCGTGCCGAAGGCTTCCTCGAAAAGCTGCGCGTAAGTGCGCCCGCCAATCCAGTTATTGAGCGCCGCCGGAACGTTCGGCGAAAGCGCGAGCGGTTTCGAGTCGGAAATCTGCTGCGCGACCTGCGTCCAGTTCTGCCCGTTGTGCGCCATTTCCGCCGAATTGGTCGGCGGCGCGGACGATTGGCTTTCCAGCGCGCCGCCGTTGTTGATGACGACGGCGTTCGTAATCGGGTCGCGATAAGTTCCGGTCGCGCGCCCGTCCCAGAAAAGAAGCGGCGCGTAGGCGGCGTTGATGTAGGAATTCGATTTGCGGCTTGTCACCTGTTCGCGCAGCCCGAAAACGCTCGACCATTCGTAATTGCCGCTCGCCAGGCTTTGCGGCACGCCGCGCGAGCCGGTCACGTCGTCCGCCGTGCCGAAAACGAGGTCTGCGCCCGGATTGGTCGAAAGCGAATTATTGAAAACCGAGCGCGCGTCAGAGCCGCCCTTGCTCGCCTGGTGGCAGGTGCCGCACGAGACGGTGCGCGTCGCCGAAAGCTGCTCTTCCCAGAAAAGAATTTTGCCTAGATTCGCCTTCGCCGCCGTCACCGGATTGGCGGCGGGAACGGGCGGCGGTTCGAGCGGCGGAACCGGTCCCTGCTGCGCCGCCGCGGCGCGCAAGCCCTGTTCGGACTGGCTGAAATTGCTCGTCACGCTCCCGTTTTCGGCGCGAACCCAATAAAAATAAGTTTGATTCGGGACGGCGGTCGCGTCGAAAAAAACGGCGGCGGGCGTCGTGCCGACTTCGACGGCGGTCGCGGCGTCGTTCGTCGTGCTGCGAAAAATCCGGTAATTCGTCGCGCCGCGAATCGCGTCCCAGTTGATGCCGACTTTGTTGTTGTAAATTCCGTCCGAAGCGCTCACGCCGGTCGGCGCGGCAAGTGTTCCGGTTTGCCCGGTGACGATTGGCGAAAAAAATCGACCGCCGAAACTCGCCACAAAGAAAAACGAAAAAAAGAAAACGACCAGAAGCTTGACTCGTTGCATTGCCCTTTTTTCCTTGCTTTAAAATTGTGGAAGGTACTGCTGTCTTAATTAGACATCCGATTTTACGATTTAGCCGAAACTTTACAAATATTTACATAACAATAAAAAATAGCTTGATGGCTGAAAACAAAACCGAATCGAAAAGCGCAGCCCGAAAACCGAAAATTCAAGTCGGCTGTCAGGGCTGGAATTACGCCGACTGGACGACGAAAGCGGCGGGCGAGCGCATCTTTTACCCGCGCGGAACGAAATCCGGCGAGATGCTGGAAATCTACGCGCGGGCGTTTGAGACAATCGAGGTCGATTCGACCTTTTACGCGATACCCGCGGCGTCGGCGGTCGAAAACTGGTTTAAGAAAACGCCCGAAGATTTTACTTTCGCTTTAAAAATGCCGCGCGAAATCACGCACGACCGAGGCTTAAGCGAAAAGTCCTTTCCCGCGCTCGAAGAATTTTGCGAGCGGATTTCGCTGCTGGAAAAAAAGCTCGCCGCCGTTTTGATTCAGATGCCGCCGCAGTTTGACGGCACAAAGGAAAACGGGCGGAATCTTCGGAATTTTCTGGCGCGGCTGCCAAAGGAAATTCGCTTTGCCGTCGAGTTCAGAAACCGCGAATGGCTGATTGACTGGACGTTTGAAGAGCTGGAAAAAAACTCGGTCGCGCTGTGTCTGGTCGAGGGCGGCTGGATTCCGCGCGAGATGATGTTTGAGGCAATCGGAAAACTGAAAACCGATTTTGCATACATACGCTTTATGGGCGAGCGCGATTTGACGACGTTTGACCGAATCGTCCGCCCGCAGGACGCGGCTTTGCAGATTTGGAAAGAGGAAATCGGGAAAATAAAAGCCGAAGATATTTATATTTATTTCAGCAATTTCTACGAAGGCTTCGCGCCGGAAAGCGTGAACAGATTCCGCGAAATGTTCGGGCAGAAAACAATCGAGATTGAAGAACTGGAAAATCAAGGCTCGCTCTTTTGAACGGAAAACGGAAAACGGAAAATTTAAAAATCCGATATTTTCCGTTTTCCGTTTTTACATCTCGCCGGTTGATTTTTCGATTAAACCTTTTCGACTTTTAGTCGTAAAATAATAGAGAGATTTAGTTTCGGAGTATCTTTTACAACAATGGCAATGTCTAAAACAGGAAAAATCCTTCTAATCATCGGCGGCGTGCTGGTCGTTTTCTTTCTGATAGCGATTATCGGC
>JALZHR010000455.1 GCA_030860665.1 Acidobacteriota bacterium | reverse complement strand
TTGCAAAATAGCGCAGTAATTGACGAAATTTCTTTTCGGAAATTCGGGAACGGCGATAATAACGGTTTTGCTGTTCCATTTCAGTAGTTTAGCACTCCTTGAAAGTCGCTTAACTACTCTAGAGCCTAATACATTATTTACTGCGGCGCGCGGCTAAAAGGCGTTTTGGTGTTTTCGCCGGCGTTTGATAAGTCGCCACGCGTTTCGAGAGCGTGTTGCGGTGAATGCCGAGCGCGCTGGCGGTTTTGGAAAGATGCTCGTCATAGCGGTCGAGCGCCTTTTGAATATACAGCTTTTCAAATTCCGATAGCGCCTCGCAGAGCATTATCTGCCCGTCCAGCATCTCTTCAATCAACGATTCCATTCGCGTTCTTATTTGCATAAAGTAATTTGCGATTTTAGATTTTAGATTTTAGATTGGAATCGGAATTCGGCTTTCAGCCGACTACAATAAATTAAAAAATAACTTTCTTATCCAAGCTAAAATCTAAAATCTAAAATCTAAAATTTCTAAAGTTCTTTTCCCGTCAAAATTTTATAGGCTTCCAGATAGCGCCGGGTTGTGGCTTCGACGATTTCCGGCGGCAGCGGCGGCGCGGGCGGCTGCTTGTTCCAGTCGAGCGTTTCGAGATAATCGCGGACGAACTGCTTGTCGAACGACGGCGGCGATTGCCCGGCGGCGTAGTTTTCCGCCGACCAGAAGCGCGAAGAATCGGGCGTCAGAACTTCGTCAATCAAAATAATATTTCCCTTGTCGTCGCGCCCGAACTCGAATTTCGTGTCGGCGATGATAATTCCGCGCGTCAATGCGTATTCGGCGGCTTCCTGATAAAGTCTGAGCGAAATCGTGCTTAATTTGCAGGCGATTTCCGCGCCGACCGTTTGGACGAACTCCATCTCGGTAATATTTTCGTCGTGCCCGGTCGCCGCTTTCGTGGCGGGCGTGAAAATCGGGCGCGGCAGGCGGTCGGCTTCGCGCAAGCCCGCGGGCAATTCGTGCCCGCAGATTTTCCCGGTCGCCTTGTAATCTTTCCAGCCCGAGCCAGCCAGATAACCGCGCACGACGCATTCGACCGGGAAAACTTCGGTTTTTTTAACCAGCATCGAGCGCCCGCGAAGCTCTTCGTTCGGTCGAATCGAATCGGGCATTTTATCGAAATCGGCGGTTATCAGGTGATGCTCGGTCAGATGCCCGAGATGGCGAAACCAGAAACGCGAGAGCGCCGTCAAAACCGCGCCCTTATGCGGAATCGGCGTCGGCATAACGCAGTCGAAAGCCGAGATTCTGTCCGTGGCGACGAGCAGGAATTGTTTGTCGTTGACCTGATAAACGTCTCGAACCTTGCCTCGGTGAACGAGCGCGAGCGTCGAAAGATTCGTTTCCGTAACGGTTTGAACGGCGGACATTGTTTAATTTTATGATTTCTGCTGCTGAATGAAAAACGGTTGTGACTAACTTTATTACGAAAACCAAATTCCGTAAAGGTTCAGCCTCGAAATACTATTAAAAAAATACAAATGTTAAACTTTTTTTGCAAATATTAATCCTGATTAAAATTTTGCGTGACATTTTTCTTTTCTCGTTGCATAATTAGAGAGTGATTTTCGGCGCCCGTGGCAGAAAATCGACGGCGACCGCAGCAGGCGGCTCGCTGCCTCCTAGAGAACAACACTTGATAAGCTTCCCCTTTTCTCCTGCCTTGAATACCGAATTTTTTGGATGAAGAGATGAATAAAAAACAAAATTATTTCGCGCGGATAAATCGCTTGTTTATAAATCCGGCTTCACTTTTGATGATATTAGCGGCGAATGTCTTCGCTCAAATGCAGCCGAGAGCGCAGGAAGCCGAAGATTATACCTGGTGGTATATGTCGCTTTTCATTTTGTTCCTGTGCTTGCTCGGAGCTATCGGCTGGTGGAAACACAGCAAAAAATCCGCCAGAGAAGCAGAGCAGAGCAAGCTGAAAGAACAGAGAAGCAATTCGTCGTCGGAAAACGCCGTCGATGTCGATAAAGAGCTTGAATGGCTGAGAAAAAATCAGGGCGTTATTAATAAAAGAGGCAAAAAGAACACGCCGAAGAAAAAATTTCCCGAAGGAATGCCTCAGCCGAGCACGGTTTTCAACGGCGCAAGCTCCGCCGAACCGGCTCCGCCCGTATATGATTCGAGCTTGCCGCTGCCGGTTTTCGGATTTCAGAAGCTCAAGCCGGCGAGTCCTTTCGACGCTCTGCCGATTTCAAACGACGAGGCGCTTTTGAGCGCGGTCGAGCAGACGCAGGAAGAATACGAGGAAGACGAGGAAATACGCGATTTAGCCGTACGGATTTTGCAGGCTTTTAAAACGCGAAACGCGGTCGAGGCTTTATCGCAGGTCGCGCTTTACGATTTGTCTTCGACACTCCGGTCGAAATCCGTCTCGATTCTAGCCGAATTCGACCACGAATCGGTTTTTGAAGCGATTCTGCTCGCTTCCGCCGACCCGACGCGAGAGGTTCGCGCCGCGGCGGCTCGCGCCTTTACGCGTCTCAGCTTTGACCGCGCCGACGCGTGGACGAGAATCACCGAATCGGGCGAGGCAGGCAAAATGCGCCACGCCGCGCGCGCGGCAATCGAGGGCGGCTACGTCGAAAGGATTTTCGACCGCCTCGTCCATCGCGATTCAAAATACGCTTACGAAGCCGTCGCGCTGATTGCGATGCTGATTAAAGCGGGCGAAACCGATGTGGTCTTCGAGAAATTAAAAACCAGCAAAGACGCTATGCTGCAGCGCGCAATCCTGCACGTCATTAAAATCAGCGACGAGCAGAGCGTCTTAAACGAGCTATACGCTTTGCTGGAACAGGAAAATCTTTCGCCCGGGCTGAAAAAGTCTGTCGACCAGACAATCGAGGCAATCGGGCTTGTTACAGTGTAGAAACATTATTTCACGGAAGTGACAACCGGGCGGGTTACGAAGTAAAATAGAAAGATACTTTGTAACCCGTTTTTGTTTCTATGCACTTCAAATTAGTTTCCGAAAATCAGCCGAAAGGCGACCAGCCCGAAGCCATCAAACAAATTGTCGGCGGCTTGAACGACGGCGTGAAAGACCAGGTTCTGCTCGGCATTACCGGCAGCGGAAAAACCTTCACCATCGCCAACGTCATCGAGCAGGTTCAGCGCCCGACGCTCGTGCTGGCGCACAACAAAACGCTCGCCGCGCAGCTTTACCAGGAATTCAAGAGCTTTTTTCCCGAAAACGCCGTCGAATATTTCGTTTCCTATTACGATTATTACCAGCCGGAAGCCTACGTTCCGGCGTCGGACATCTACATCGAAAAGGAAGCGACGATTAACGACGAAATCGACCGGCTGCGCCTGAGCGCGACGCGCGCTTTGTTTGAGCGGCGCGACGTGATTGTCGTCGCTTCCGTTTCGTGCATCTACGGTCTCGGCGACCCGGACGCATATTACGGGATGATTATGTTTCTCGAACCGGGACAGATTCTCAGGCGCGACGAGCTTTTGAAAAAACTGGTCGAGCTGCAATACGAGCGCAGCGAAATCGAATTCGACCGGGGCAGCTTTCGCGTGCGCGGCGACGTCGTCGAAGTTTATCCGAGCTATCAGGACAAGGCGTATCGCATCGAGTTCTGGGGCGACGAAATCGACGCCCTTTATACGATTGACCCGCTGCTCGGCGAAGTTTTGCACAAACACGAATCGCGGTTGCCGATTTATCCGAAATCGCATTACGTGATGTCGAAACCGACTATCAAACGCGCGATTCAAACTATCAAGGAAGAGCTCGTCTGGTGGGAAGAAGAGCTTATCCGGCAGGGAAAAATCGTTGAATCGCAGCGACTGCACCAGCGCACGATGTACGACCTCGAAATGATTAAGGAAATGGGCTTTTGCCGCGGCATCGAAAATTATTCGCGGCATCTGACCGGAAAGCCGCCGGGCGCGCCGCCGCCGACGCTGCTGGATTATTTGCAGGAAGATGCGCTGATGGTGATTGACGAATCTCACCAGACGATTCCGCAGCTCGGCGCGATGTATAAAGGCGACCGCTCGCGCAAATCGACGCTGGTCGAATACGGTTTTCGCCTACCGTCGGCGATGGACAACCGTCCGCTGAATTTCGAGGAATTCGAGGCGCGCATCGGGCAGACGATTTACGTTTCGGCGACGCCAGGACCTTACGAACTGACGAAATCCGGCGGCGAGGTCATCGAGCAAATCATTCGCCCGACCGGACTTTTAGACCCGGTTGTCGAAGTTCGTCCCGTGAAAGGGCAGATTGACGATTTGCTCGGCGAAGTCCGTGCCCGCGCCGAACGCAACGAAAGAGTTCTGGTCACGACGCTGACGAAAAAAATGGCGGAAAGCCTGACCGAATATTTTATGGAAGTCGGCGTCCGCGTCAATTACCTGCATTCGGACATCGAAACGCTGGAGCGCATCAGGATTTTAAGAGATTTGCGGCGCGGCGAGTTCGACGTTCTGGTCGGAATCAACCTTTTGCGCGAAGGCTTGGATTTGCCGGAAGTCTCGCTGGTGGCGATTCTCGACGCCGACAAGGAAGGTTTTCTGCGCAGCGAACGCTCGCTGATTCAAACTATGGGACGCGCGGCGCGCAACGCGGGCGGCAAAGCGATTCTTTACGCCGACAAAATCACCGATTCGATGCGCCGCGCGATTGAAGAAACGCAGCGACGCCGCAAAATTCAGGAACAATACAACGAGGAAAACGGCATCACGCCGCAAACCATCGTCAAATCAATCGAATCGACTCTGGTCACGGCGTATGAAGCCGATTATTTCAAAGTGCCGCTGAATCTCGACGCTTTCGAGGAATATTCGCCGCGCCAATTGAAAGAAACCATCGCCGGTCTCGAACAGGAAATGCGGCAGGCGGCGCGCGATATGAAGTTTGAACACGCCGCCGAGCTGCGCGATAAGCTGAAATACCTGCGCGACAGGGAACTGGTTATGCGGTAATGATAATTAATGGAAAACGGAAAACGGAAATTTAAAGAGCCGTTTCATTTTCCGTTCCAATTAAATAAAAAACATTGTTAAAACATTAATATTTCTGCTAAAATCAAATCGTCGCTTTTCTCCGAGGCGGCGATTTTTTTTCATTTCAAATCTTTCCTGCGGTCACAACTCGGATTCTTTATGCAACCAGTCACCATCAGCAATCGCTACCGGATTCTGCAAAATTTGGGCGCGGGCGGCTTCGGGCAAACCTTTCTGGCTGAAGATTTACACCTGCCTACCAAGCCGCGCTGCGTCGTCAAGCATTTAAAGCCGCAAGCTGCTGACGAGGAAAGCGTCCGGCTCGCGCGTCGTCTTTTCGAGCAGGAAGCCGAAGTGCTTTACCGTTTGGGCAATCACCCGCAGATTCCGACGATTCTGGCTCATTTCGAGGAAGCGGGCGAGTTTTATCTGGTGCAGGAGTTGATTGAAGGCGAAACGCTGGCTCAGGATTTTGCACGCGGGAAAAAGTATTCGGAAGCGCAGGCGGTCGATTTGCTGCGGCAGGTGCTGGAAACGCTCGCTTTCGTTCACGGGCAGAACGTCATTCACCGCGACATCAAGCCTTCAAACCTGATTCGCCGCGCGGCGGACGGCAAAATTTTCCTGATAGATTTCGGCGCGGTCAAACAGGTCAGCATCAATCCTTTCAACAATAAGGCGAGCTTCCATTCGACCGTCGCCATCGGCTCGGCTGGCTACACGCCGGGCGAGCAGGCGGCGGGCAAGCCCTGTTTCGCCAGCGACCTATACGCATTGGGCTTGCTGACCATCGAGGCTTTGACGATGCTGCACCCGCTGAAAATCTCGCAGAATCAAACGACGGGCGAGTTTCTCTGGCAGCATAAAACCAGCCTGCACCCGGATTTGATGAGCTTTATAAACAAGCTCGTCCGGTACGATTTTCGCCAGCGTTTTCATTCGGCGAAAGAGGCTTTCGCCGCCTTGAACACGATTGCTTCGAGTCTCGGCTACGGCAGAAAACAGCAAAATTTCGTCCAGCCGAAAATTTTCCAGCCCATTCATCCGGTCGCGGTTCATACGCCGCCGGTTGCGGTTCAATCTCCGGTCGCAGCACAGTCTCCCTTCAACATTCAGAATCCGCCGACACCCGCGCCGCAGGAACAATTTGCGCCGACAATTGCGCCGACACAGCCTGCCCCGCAACAGCAACAACAGCAACAAAAACCGCCGCAGGCGAATCTTCCGCCGACCATCGTTTATTCGCCGCAGCCGGTTTATCAGCCGGAATTTCAGCAGCAGGGCGGCTTTCCGAGAGCGGAAGCTCAGCGACGGGAAAGCCGGGGATTTTTTCAATGGATTTGGAACAACGACCTCGCGCTCGGCTTATCGGTCGCCGCGCTGGTTCTGGGTTTCATTTTCATCGGCGGCTACGTTTTGATTTCTTCCGCCGTCCGGCGCGCGGATGTCGAGG
>JALZHR010000453.1 GCA_030860665.1 Acidobacteriota bacterium | reverse complement strand
CTGCAAACAGCCAGCCGGTTTTGATTACCCACCAGCCGCCGCCGACGAGCAGCCCGAGAAACACGAGTATCCCAATCACGCCGTAAACGTGGCTTTTCTTGATATTCCACCAATCAACGTAGAATTTGCGATACATCGGTTTCTTCAGCTTGAACGAGGCGCGGCAGCCGCCGTTTTAATTTTAGACTGATTTGGAAATCGTGTGAAATAATTTCAGTTCGACGGCGGCGGCTGCTGCGGCTCGATGCCCGTTCCCGCTTCCGTCTCGTTTTTGTGCGCCGGAAAAATCAGCGAGAGTATCACCGAAAGCACCAGCGCGACGACCACCACGGTAAGCGAAATCGTTATCATCGCGTCGTTATATTTTTTGGCGACGAAATCGTGCAGAAACTGCGCGGTCGGCGTGTGCGCGTCCGCGCCGTAAAGCTTAAGCGTCAATTCAGCCGCGAGCGGCAGCAGCATTTTAACGCCGATGAACGTTAAAACAAAGGCTAGACCGTATTTCAGATAATGGAATTTCTCGACGACGTTCAAAAGCAGAAAGAAAAACGTCCTGAGTCCCAGGATAGCAAAAACGTTCGAGGTATAAACGATAAATTTATCGGTCGAGATGCCGAAAATCGCCGGAATCGAATCGACCGCGAAAATCAGGTCGGAAACCTCGACCACAATCAGGACGAGCAGCAGCAGCGTGCCGACGCGTTTCCCGTTCTGGACGACGATGAATTTATCTTCGTCGTAATGCTTGGAAATTCGCACAAAGCGAGTGATAAAGCCGACGAGCCAGCTTTTTTCCGGGTGAAACTCGTCGTCGTCGCCGCCGAACATTTTAATTCCGGTGTAAACCAGAAACGCGCCGAAAATATAGATAATCCAGTGAAACCGCTCGACCAGCTCCGAGCCCGCGAAAATCATCGTCATACGCATCACCAGCGCGCCGAAGATGCCCCAGAACAAGACGCGGTGCTGGTATTTTTTCGGGACTTTAAAATAATTGAAAATCAGGAGAAAGACGAAAAGATTATCGACCGACAGCGAAAGCTCGATTAAATAGCCGGTAAAATATTCCTTGACTTTGACAACCGCCAAATCGTGATTATTGAAATGGTTGTTGACCATCCAGTAGATAAAGCCGTTAAAGCCGACGGCGAGCGAAAGCCAGACGGCGCTCCACGCAAAAGTTTCGCGCTTGCTCGGCTCGTGCGTCCGGCGATTGGCGATGCCCAAATCGACGGCGAGCGCCGTCAGCACGATGGCGAAAAAGGAAATCCAAGCCCAAAGCGGATATTCGATAGAAGTCATAAACAACTAAAATACAAAGTCTGGAGTCTAAAGTCCAAAGTGTGGAGTCCAAAGTCTGCGAGCCGGCAGTCCAAAATTTGAAAACGATTGCCGAATTTGCGAATTTAACGGTATTAACCGGCGGACGACGGGCTTTGCGCTTTGGACTTTGGATTTTATTTGTTAAAATCGCGGTTTGCTGGAAACAGGCGGAAACGCAACGAGCCGCGCAGAGCGCCGGGCGGAAGAAGAAGCAGCAGCGTCTTTAATTCAAAACTCAGAATTCAAAATCATATTTTCCGTTTTGCATTTTTCGTTTTGCATTTTCCGCGCCCGTTCGCCGCTCGCTCGCTTCGTTTCCTGCCGGTCGAAGGTCGGCTTCCAATCTTCTTATTATTAAATACAGGTAGTTAAAAATGCTTAAGTTTTTCAGTCGTTTAGAGAAAACCAGAAATTTCGTAATTTTGCTTTTCGCGCTGCTGCTGGTGGCGAGTATGGTCTTTGTCGGCGCGTCGATTTTCGGCACGCAGACCGGCAACGCGGTTTCCGCCAGAAGCACCGAAACGGTTGCTACGGTCGGCGGCGAATCGGTCTCGGTCGGCGAGCTGGTTCGCGAAAAGGAAACGCTCAGCCAGTTTTACGGCGGTCGCCCCCCGGCAAGCAAGATGCTGCTGGACGGGATGATTAGCCAGCGCATCGTGCGGCAGGAAGCCGAGCGGCTCGGCTTGACCGCGTCCGACGCGGAAGTCGCCGCCGAAATCCGCGAGCGAAACCAGCCGACGGACGGCAAGCCCTTCGATTTTGCGCGCTATCAGCAGAACGTGATTGACCAATACGGCGACATCTCGACTTACGAAGAAACCGTCCGCGACAGCCTGAGCGGGCAGAAGCTGCGCGCCTTTATCACGTCGGGCGTGACGGTTTCGGAAAATGAAGTGCTGGACGATTTCAAAAAGCGCAACACCAAGTTCGATTTATCCTACGTTCCGGTCAGCGTCACCGATTTGGCGCAGACCATCAAGCCGAGCGACGCGGAATTGCAGGACTTTTTCAATCGCAACAAGGGCAACTACTACATTTCCGAGCCGCAGAAAAAGATTCGCTACGTCTTTCTGAGCACGTCGAAAATCGGCGAGAAGATTTCGCTTCCCGAAGCCGATTTGCGCGCCGAATACGACAAGCTGCCCGAAGACCGCCGCCAGGCGGGCGTGCAGGGACAACAGATTGTCTTGCGCGTGGCAAAGCCGGAATTTGACGCGCAGGTGCTGGAAAAAGCCAATCAAATCGTCGAGCGCGCGCGCACCGGCGGCGAAAACGGCAAAGTCTCCGAGCAGGCGTTTGCCGAGCTGGCGCAAGGTCAGTCCGAAGACCCGGCGACGGCGCGCAGCGGCGGAAAAATTCCCGGTCTGGTTCGTCAGAATCCGAACAATCCGACCGACCCGCTCCAGCGCCTGCTGACGATGCAGGAAGGCGAAATCACCGAGCCGATTAAATTCGGCGAGAAATATTACATTCTGCGGCGCGGCGCGGTCGTGCCGAAATCGTTTGAAGACGCGAGAAAGGAGCTGGAAGTCAGCCTCCGCAACCGCCGCGCATACACGGTTGCCGCCGAGCTGGCACAGAAAGTCACCGACGATTTGAAGCAGACTAAAAACGTCGAGGCGACGGCGCAGAAATTTGCCGCCGAAGCGAATATGAGCGTCAAGGAAATGGTGCGCGAAACCGGCTTTGTCAAAAAGGGCGACGACGTGGAACATATCGGCGTCTCGCCGCAGTTTGAAGACGGCATCGCGAATCTGAACAACCCGAACGACGTCGGCGACCGAATCCCGATTAAAGACGGTTTCGGCATCCCGCTGATGGTCGAAAGACGCGAGCCGCGCGACGAGACTTTCGAGGAAGCGAGAGAGAAAGTCGCCGAAGCGGTCAAACTGGAAAAAGCGCGCGCGCAGGTCGAGCAAATCGCGAAGGAAATCGCCGCCGGCGCGACCAGCGTCGAGGCAATCAACGCCGCCGCGCAGTCGAAGGGCTTGAAGGCGCAGGAATCCAAGAGCTTCATTCTCGGCTCGCCGCTCGGACAGGGACCGAGCGCCGCCACCAGCGAAGAACTGGAAGACGCGATTTACGCGCTCAAACCGGGCGAAGTTTCCAAAACGCCGATTAAGGTCGGCGATAACTGGTATATCGTCGGCGTCGCGAAACGCGAGGAAGCCAATATGGAAGAATTCGCCAAACAGCGCGACCAGCTCTTGCAGACGGCGCTTCAAACCGAGCGCGGTCAGGTCTTTTCCGATTATCTGGAAGACCTTCGCCGCCGGATGGAAGCCAGCCAGCAAATCAAAATCTATAAGGATGCGCTGAACAAGGTCGACGGTATGGACGCCGAAGCCGAAGCGTAAAATTTAAGGCAAAAGACGGAAAGTAAAAAGGCAAAGGGAAGAAATTCCCTTTGCCTTTTTACTTTCCGTCTTTTTGTTTCTATGTCGTAAAAATTATTCGCCCAGATAGGCTTCCTTGACGCGCGGGTCGTTTGCCAGCGTTTTCGAGTCGCCTTCCATCACGATTCTGCCGGTTTCCAGCACGTAGGCGCGGTCTGAGTGATGCAGCGCGGCGTTGGCGTTCTGCTCGACCAGCAGAATCGTCGTGCCTTCGCCGCGAATTTCCTCAATCGCCTCGAAAATCGTGTGGACGACCAGCGGCGCAAGCCCGAGCGAAGGCTCGTCCAGCAGCAGCAGGCGCGGGCGCGACATCAATGCGCGCGCCATCGCCAGCATTTGCTGCTCGCCGCCGGAAAGCGTTCCCGCCTTTTGCTGCTCGCGCTCCTTCAGGCGCGGAAACATCCGGAAGCCGCGCTCCATATCTTTGGCGATTCCGGCTTTGTCCTTGCGGATATACGCGCCCATTTCCAGATTTTCGCGCACCGAAAGATTGGCGAAAACGCCGCGCCCTTCGGGCGACATCACCATTCCCATCGGCACGAGCCTGTGCGCCGGAACACCGTTGATTTCCCTGCCTTCGTAGACGACGCGCCCCGATTTCGGCTCCAACAATCCGGTAATCGTCCTCAGGGTCGTCGTCTTGCCCGCGCCGTTCGCGCCGATTAAAGTCACGACCTCGCCCTGCTCGACGTGCAGCGAAATCCCCGTCAACGCCTCGATTGCGCCGTAACTGACTGATACGTTTTCTAAAGTAAGCATAAAAATAGTGAGCCGTAAGCAGTGAGCCGTGAGCAGAAAGAAAGCAAAACCGCTTACTGCTCACGGCTTACCGCTCACTTAATCTCCAAGATACGCCTCGATAACCTTCGGGTCGTTTTTAATTTCCTGCGGCAGCCCGAGCGCGATTGATTTGCCGTAATCGACGACCTGGATGCGGTCGCAGACGCCCATCACGACGCGCATATTGTGCTCGACCAGCACGATGGTCAGCCCGAAGCGGTCGCGGATTTCCTTAATCAGGCGCGTCAAATCTTCCTGCTCGGACGGGTTCATCCCGGCAGCCGGTTCGTCCAGCAGCAGCAATTGCGGGCGCGTCGCCAGCGCCCGGACGATTTCCAGGCGGCGCTGGTTTCCGTAGGGCAAGCTGGTTCCGCCCTCGTCCCTGTATTTCGCCAAATCGAAAATCTCCAGCAGCTCCATCGCAAACTCGCGGTGCTGGCGCTCGTCCTTGTGATAACGCGGCAGGCGAAAAACGGCGTCGAGCATATTCTGATTGGCGTGGCGATGACACGCCGTGACGACGTTTTCCAGCACGCTCATCGACGGGAAAAGACGAATGTTTTGAAACGTGCGCGAGACGCCGAGCCGCGAGATTTGATACGGGCGCAAACCGTTGATGCGCTTGCCGACGATGTGGATGTCGCCGGAAGTCGGCTCGTAAACGCCGGTCAGAAGATTGAAAATCGTCGTCTTGCCCGCGCCGTTCGGACCGATCAGCCCGTAAATCTCGCCCTTTCTGACCTGCATCGTCAGCTCGTTGACGGCGACCAGACCGCCGAAACGAATCGTCGCCTTATCGGTTTGCAGAATGTAATTTCCGTTTTCCATTACTAAGTCTTTCCACTTTTGCCTTTTGCCTTTTTACTTTTGCCTTTAATGCTCTTTGTCTTCCTCGCTTTGCAGGCGTTTGGCTTCTTCCTGCTGCGCTTCGGGCACGCCCTGATTTGCGCCGACCGTTTCCGCGCCTTCGGGTGCTTTGCGCGGGCGCTTGAGCCAGTTCAAGCCGAATTCCCGCGTGCCGAGAATTCCCTGCGGGCGCAGAATCATCGTCAGAATCAGAATCAAAGCGAAAATCACGAGGCGCAAATCGGCGAACTGAAACGTCGTCGCGCCGACCTGTATCGCCGGTAGCTGGCGCAAAAGCTCCGGCAGCAAGGTCACGATAATCGCGCCCAGAATCGCGCCCGTCATCGAGCCCATACCGCCGATGACAATCATAATAATAATCTCGAACGACCGGATAAACTGAAAATCGTTGGTGTGCAGAAATTTATTATAATGCGCGAAAAGAACGCCCGCTATCCCGGCGAAAGCCGAGCCGACGACGAAGGAAGTCACCTTGTAGCGTGTCACGTTCACGCCCATCGCCTCAGCCGCCAGCTCGTCCTCGCGGATTGAGATGAGCGCGCGCCCGGCATCGGATTTGACGATATTGTGAATCACGATGATGGTAATGATGGTAAAAAGTCCAATCCAGAGAAAACTGGCGTAGCCCGGAACGGCGTAGCCGGTCGCGCCGCCCACCGCGTCGATGTTCAAAATCACGATGCGGATGATTTCGGCGAATCCGAGCGTCACGATTGCCAGGTAATCGCCCTTCAGACGCAGGCTGGGAATGCCGACAATCAAGCCCATAATCGCCGAAACGATGACGCCAATCACAATCGCCAGCAGCAGAACGACGCTCGCCGCGCCCGTTTCGCCCAGAAATCCGAACGAGCCTTCCAGCGCCTTGCCGTAATTAACCGTAAAATAGGCGGACGAATACGCGCCGACCGCCATAAACCCGGCGTGCCCGATGGAAAACTGTCCGGTAAAGCCGTTGATAAGATTGAGCGACGTCGCCAGGATTATGTTGATGCAGATAAAGACCAGCAGGCGGGCTTGATAATCGTCCACGCCCATCCCGAAAAATCCGGTGCTGCTCATCATCGCGTTCAAAACATAGAGAACCGCGATAAGAATGATTGCGACTATTAAACTCTTCAACCAGGAAGACATAAATTTTATTTGCGATTTTAGATTTTAGATTTTCGATTGGATAAGGAAATTTTTAATTTATTGTATTCGGCTCGCAAAGCCGAATTCCGCTTCCAATCTAAAATCTAAAATCCCTAAACTTTTTCCTGCACGTTCGAGCCGAGCAAGCCAGCCGGACGCAGCAAAAGAACCAGAATCAAGATAGCGAAGGCGACGGCGTCGCGGTAAGTCGAAGGAATGCCGACGTAGCCGCCGTAACCGACGACGAGCGTTTCCGCCGCGCCGATTAAAAGCCCGCCGAGAACCGCGCCCGGAATATTGCCGATGCCGCCCAGAACAGCCGCGACAAACGCCTTCAAGCCGTAGAGAATGCCCATCAGCGGGTCGATTTTCGGATTATACTGCGCCGTCAGAACGCCGCCAGCCGCCGCCAGCGCCGACCCGAGAGCGAAGGTAAAGGCAATCACGAAATCCGTATTGATGCCCATCAGCTTCGCCGAGTTCAGGTTAAAGGAAACGGCGCGCATCGCCTTGCCGATTTTCGTATAGAAAATAATATATTGCAGCGCAATCATCAGCAGCACCGAGACGACGAAAATCAAAAGCTGCGTCGAAGAAATCTTCGCGTTGCCGAAAAGCGTGTAGTTTTCGTTGGTAATCAGCTGCGGAAACGAGCGCGGCGTCGGCGAGAAAAAGAAAATGAAAAGATACTCGATTAAAAGCGACATTCCGATTGCCGTAATCAGCGAAGTCATTTTCGAGTATTTTCTGACCGGACGATACGCGAGCCGCTCGATTGCCATTCCGATAGCGGCGGCGACCACCATCGCGCCGACCAGCGTGACGGCGAAACCGAACACCGACGGATTGGCGGCAAAGCCGAGCCACGTCGCCAGAATAAAGCCCGCATACGCGCCGACCATATAAATATCGCCGTGCGCAAAGTTAATCAGGCGCAAAATCCCGTAAACCATCGTGTAGCCGAGCGCAATCAGCGCATAAATCGAGCCGATGGTCAAGCCGTTGATAAGCTGCTGAACCAAAGTGTCCATAAATCAAAAGAGTCTGGAGAGTCTAGGGAGTCCGGAAAGTCGCGAGTCAGGAAGAATTTTCTTTTGACTCTCCGGACTCTCCGGACTCTCGACTTATCTCGTCGTGTTGGCGTTCGTCGCGTTCGCCGCGTTCGTCGTGCTTCCCGTTCCCGTCGTCGAATTCGTATTCGTCATATTTGAATTCGTCGTGTTCGTGTTTGCCGTCGCCGCGTTCGCGTTGGTGTTCGTGTTCGCTGCGCCCGTTGTGGTCGGCGGCGTCATTCCTTCGGGATAAATCGTTTCCTTGAAGGTGAATTTGCTCTGCGCCGGGTCGAGCGCCAGAACGACCGCCGGTTTGACGGCATTGCGGCTGGAGTCGAGCGTGATTTTGCCCGTCACGCCCGGAAAATCCTTCGTCGCGTTGATGGCGTCCCTTAATTTCGCGCTTTCGGTTCCGCCCGCGCGCTTGATGGCGTCCGCCAGAACCTTCGCCGAGTCATAGGCGAGAGCCGCGAGACTGTCGGGCTGGGTGTTGAATTTCGCCTGATAGGCTTTGATGAAATTCTGAATTTCCGGCGCGGGATTGTCCGCCGAATAGTGATTGGAAATGTAGGCGGGCGTCAGGGCATTGCCGCCGAGCTTCCAAAGTTCGGGCGAATCCCAACCGTCGCCGCCGAGCAGCGGCTGCGTCATTCCCAGCTCGCGCGCCTGCTTGGCGATAATGCCGACTTCGCCGTAATAGCCCGGAATATAAATCACGTCCGGCTTCGAATCGCGCATCTGCGTCAACTGCGCTTTAAAATCCTGGTCACGCTGGGCGTAGGTCTGCTTGGTGACGACTCTGCCGCCGAGCCTGGTAAATTCCTGTTCAAAAAACTGCGTCAAGCCTTTGCTGTAGTCCGCGCTGTTGTCGCCCAAAATGGCGGCGGTTTTCGCGCCCAGAGTGTTGGCGGCAAATTTCGCCATCACCGAGCCCTGAAACGGGTCGATAAAGCAGACGCGCGAAATGTAATCGCCGATTTCGGTGACTTTCGGATTGGTGGACGAGGGCGTAATCATCGGAATTTTCGCTTCCTGCGCGACCGGCGCGGCGGCGAGCGAGTTGGTCGAAGCGACCTCGCCCAGAACGGCGACGACTTTATCCTGATTAATCAATTTCGAGATAACGGTTTTCGCCTTTTCCGGCGTTCCCTGGTCGTCTTCAAAAATCATCTCCAGTCGCTTGCCGTTGACGCCGCCCGCGGCGTTGATTTCCTCGAAAGCCAGTTGAATGCCGTTTCTGGTCGACGTTCCGAACGAAGAAGTCCCGCCGGTCACGTCGCCGTAAACGCCGATTCTGATAGTGTCGCCGCCTCCGGTCGTCGTTCCGCCGCCGCCCGTGCCGCTTTTATCGACACAAGCCGTAAAGGACATCAAAACGGAAGCGAGCACTAATAAACTCAAAAAAATTCTCTTCATATTTACTTACCTACCTATCTTATTTACGGATAAGACTATTTTACTAAATTTTATATCGGACTGCGCGGCTTGGGGTTTAATACGCAGATTGATAGTGCAAAGTTTAAGCCGCCGCCGCACTCTTTTGATTCTGAAAGTTTGCACAGAAAGAAATTATACCTGATTCGGTTAACCTGTCGAGTGTCTATCGGATAAAATTTACTTATATTTTTCCGACCGGGACGCGAATTTAAAGGCAAGAGGCAAAAGGCAAAGCTAAAAGCCGTTCTTCTTTTTCCTTTTTCCCTTTATCTTTCGCCTTCTGCCTTCTTTTTTCCTTCTTTTTCTGTGGTAAATTGTTCTTAAATTTATGAATGAAGCAAAAACGAATTCAGGCGATATGCCGAAAGAAGATTTTCGCCGTTTCGGTCACGAAATCGTCGATTGGATTGCCGATTATTTCGACCGGCTCGAAGATTTTCCGGTTCTGTCGCAGAATCAGCCCGGTGATTTGAAAAACGCTCTGCCCGAATCCGCGCCCGAACGCGGCGAAGATTTCGCCGAAGTTTTAAAAGACGTTGACGAATTGATTCTGCCCGCCGTGACGCATTGGAATCACCCGAATTTTCACGGGCTTTTTTCGACTTCGACCTCGTCGGTCGGCGTTTTCGGCGAAATGCTCGCCGCCGCTTTCGATATGAAGGCGATGCTCTGGCGCACGTCGCCTGCCTCGACCGAGCTGGAAGAAGTCACGCTCGAATGGCTCAGGCAAATGATGAATCTGCCCGCCGGTTTTAAGGGAATAATTTACGATACGGCTTCGGTTTCGACGCTGCACGCCATCGCCGTCGCGCGCGAAAAACTGAATTTGCGCATCCGCGAGGACGGGATGAGCGGGCGAGACGATTTACCTTTATTAAGAGTTTACTGCTCGGAACACGTTCATTCCTCGATTGACAAAGCCGTCATCCTGCTCGGACTCGGACAAAAATCGCTGCGAAAAATCCCGACCGGCGAGCGTTTTGAAATGATTCCCGAAAAACTGTCGGAAGCAATCGAAGAAGACCGCCGAAACGGTATTTTGCCGTTCTGCATGGTGGCGACCGTCGGCACGACGTCGAGTTCGAGCGTCGACCCGGTCGATAAAATCGCCGACATCTGCGAAAAAAACAATCTCTGGCTGCACGTCGATACGGCTTATGCCGGCTCGACGGCTATCGTTCCCGAATTTCGCGAGTATTTCAAAGGCTGCGAGCGCGCCGATTCAATCGTCACCAACCCGCACAAATGGCTGTTCACGCCGTTCGATTTGTCGGTTTTGTATGTCAGGGATTTGGATTTGCTGAAAAGAACCTTTTCGCTCGTCGCCGAATATCTGAAAGTTGCGGAAACCGTCACCAACCAGATGGATTACGGCATCCAGCTCGGACGGCGCTTTCGCTCGCTGAAGCTGTGGTTCGTGATGCGTTATTTCGGGCGGCAGGGCTTGATTGAAAGACTAAGAGAGCATTGCCGCCTGGCGCGGGCTTTCGCCTCGTGGATTGATGAAAGCCGCGATTGGGAACTGCTCGCGCCCGTTCCTTTCGCGCTCGTTTGCTTTCGCGCCGCGCCCGAAGGTTTTGCTGGGGGAGAACTCGACACGCTGAACGAAAAAATAATGAACGACATCAACGCTTCGGGCAAAGCCTATCTTTCGCACACGAAACTAAACGGAAAATTCACGCTGCGGCTTTCGGTCGGCAGCATTCGCGTCGAGGAAAGACACATCGAAAAGGTCTGGATTCTGCTGAATGAAGCTTTGCAGGAAGTTTCCCGCAAAGGTGCAAAGGGCGCAGAGTAAGACGAGACTTTTTAAGTTTTGTTAAGCTATTTTATCATCGATAGTTGAACCCATATTTAAAATTGCCCGGTTTTACTTTGCGCCCTTTGCGCCTTTGCGGGAAACTTTTCTTAAAATGAATTTCGTCAAAGAATCAATCATTAGAGCCGCGCCCGAACGGGTTTTCGCCTTTCACCTTTTGCCTGACGCCTTTGAGCGCCTGGTGCCGCCGTGGGAGACGGTTAAGGTTTTGCAAAAAGCCGACATTACCCGAATCGGCTCGCGGACGATTATCGAATCGAGAATGTTCGGTTTTTTCAAGGTCAAATGGATTGCCGAGCACACGCGCTACGAGCCGCCGCGAATGTTTGAAGACGTGCAGGTTTCCGGACCTTTCAAAAGCTGGCGACACCGCCACGTCGTTCTGCCTTACGGCGACGAAGCGGGCGCGATTTTAAGAGACGAAATCGAATTCGAGCCGCCCGGCTCGGTCTTCGGAAAATCGGTCGCGCCGCTTTTCGTTGTGTCCCGGCTGGAGAAAATGTTTGCCTATCGCCACGAAGTTACGCGAAAATGGTGCGAGGAACAAGAAGGAGTGTAAATTATGCAAACCGAAACCGCTCTGGTCGGTCATTACTTTCTGCCGATTGTCCTGAATTTTCAGGACGTGCTGGAAAAGATAACCGACGACGAATTTGAAAATCTCTGCCGCCGCAATCCCGATTTGCAAATCGAGTTGACCAAAGAAGGAGAACTCGTCATTATGCCGCCCACTGGAGGAGAAACCGGAATTCGCAATTTTTCTTTAATCGGATATTTTTTCAACTGGGTTGAAAAAGACCAAAACGGAGTCGGCTTCGATTCTTCGACCCTGTTCATCCTACCGAACGGCGCGCGGCGCTCGCCGGATTTAGCGTGGGTTAAAAAGGAAAAATGGGACGCCCTGAGCGAGGAAGAAAAGAAAAAATTCCCGCCGTTTTGTCCCGATTTCGTCGTCGAGCTGCGGTCGCCGTCTGATTTGCCCGGCAATCTGCGGGCGAAAATGGAAGAATATATCGAAAACGGCGCGGCTCTGGGCTGGCTGATTGACCCGCTCGAACGCAAAGTTTACGTTTATCGCCCGAATGCCGAAATCGAAATTTTAGAAAATCCCGAAAGCGTAAGCGGCGAGCCGGAGCTTAAAGATTTCACTCTGAATATGGCGAAAATCTGGTCGTAAATTTATGCTGATACACATTGTTTGCTGGAAATACAAGCCCGAGATTACCGACGAGCAACGCGAGGAACATCGCGCGAAGCTGAAAAATCTGCCGGGCGTGATTCCCGATATTCTGAGCTTTCAGGTCGGCGCGGACATTCTGCATCTCGAACGCTCGTTCGACACCGGCTTGGTGGCGATTTATCCCGACCGCGCCGCGCTGGACGCTTACACCGTTCATCCGCAGCATCAGGAAGTCGCCGCGCTCGGCAAACAAATCGCCGAAAAGGTCGTCTCGGTCGATTTTATAGAAAGTTAACAGGAAGTTGACAGATAGTTGCAGATAGTTGCAGATAGTTAAAAGAAGGTTGCGGAATATTGAAGTTCCGAGCCTTCTTCCAACTTCCTGCAACTATCTGCAACTTCCTGCAACTATCTGTTAACTTATAATTTATGAAGCGTTGGAAAAAAATTCTGCTTGTTCTCGTCGCCGTCGTTTTGCTGGCGCAGATTCCCTTTTGTTACCGTCGCTACCGGATTGGGCAGCTGGCGGGGAAAATCGAGGCGCTTCAGGCGGAGAGAGTTCAGACGGCGGAAAATTCGCAATATAATGAATATAAAGGCATTATTCACGCTCATACCAATATCGGCGGGCACAGCACCGGAACGTTTGAAGAATTAATCAAAGCGGCGCAGGCGAACGAACTCGATTACGTTTTGATGACCGAGCATACCACCGAGCTTTTCGACACTTCGGCTCTGACCTTAAACGGCAATTACGGCGGCGCTTTGTTCATCGGCGGTCAGGAAGCTAATACGGCGACGGGCGACCGCTTTTTATTGATTCCGGGCAGCGCCGACAGCTTTCGCGACGCGAAGCTGGAAACGCCGCAGTTTATCGAAAAATACAAAGCGCCGGAGCAGAACCGGCTCGTTCTGGTCACGTATCCCGAAAAACTGAAATCGTGGAACGCCGATTTTGACGGCATCGAAATTTTCAGCCTGCACACGAACGCTAAACGAATGAACCCCGCGCTGTTTGCCGGTGATGCGCTCTGGTCTTATTACAGTTACCCGGAGCTGCTTTTGACGAAATATTTCACGCGACCGGACGAAAATCTGCGAAAATACGACGAGCTGACGCAGACCGGAAAACTGACGCTGTTCGTCGGGACGGATGCGCACTCGAACATCGGTTTTCACCTCGTGGGCGACGACGCGCAGAATAAAATCATCAATCTGAAATTCGACGATTACGCCACGATTTTCCGTCTCGCCAGAAATCACGTGCTGCTCGAAAAAGACAAGCCGCTGACGCCGGAGAATCTTTTGCAGGCTTTAAAAAACGGTCGCGCCTTCGTCGGCTTCGATACGCTCGCCGATTCGCGCGGCTTTACCTTCACGGCGGGCGATAAAATTATGGGCGACGAAATCACGCTTACGAACGGCGATAAAATCAATCTGAAAGCCGCCGCGCCGCTCGCCGCGCGCTTCGTCATCTTCCGCAACGGCGAGAAAGTTTACGAACAAGCCTCGACGCCGGAAGTCAATTTTGAAGCCCGCGAAAAAGGCGCTTACCGCGTCGAAGTCTACCTGGACTCAATCGGCTTCAATCAAATGCCGTGGATTATCTCAAACCCGATTTATCTTCGATAGTTAACAGATAGTTGCAGGAAGTTGCAGGAAGTTTCAGATAGTTGCAGATAGTTGCAGAT
>JALZHR010000451.1 GCA_030860665.1 Acidobacteriota bacterium | reverse complement strand
AGTTAAGAAAATAAGATTAAGGGAAAACCGATTATCTGAAATAATGCAGATAATCGGTTTTTGTGTTTTAGAAGATACTTTTAATTTTGTATCGGATTTAGAATTTTAAATTCACATCAGGTCTTTTAAAAAACCGGATTTAAGTTGAATCGAAGTAAATACCTGTGATGATAAGCCGATTATCGTTCGGGCTAGATTCACCTTCAGAACAGCGTGTCTAAAGAGGGCTTATCCAACCTGCATCTTATCCATCCTGTTCTAAAAAATCGAGCAAGCAACGAAACCGAAATTAGCCCTTAAGCTATGTTCTTCAAGGTTTCCGGGAATAAGCCTTTCACTTATTACGTGCAGTTTATCGTTTAGTGAAAACTCCTCCGACAGGCATTCTTCGTCGGACTGAACTCAAGAGCAGTAATTAATAAATCATTACCAGATATTACTGTCCCGTTTAAGAGAAAATATGTCCAAAAGGAAAAGAAACCAAGCCAAATCGACGGTCAACGAAACTGTTGCGAGTGAAGCGCTTAAATCGCTCGAATTAAACGAAACGGAAAAGCGAAACGGTCAAGCCAAAGCTGATTTGATGCGGAAGCTGAAAAGCCATCGGTGGGCAATCACGCTCGTTGTATTTTTGAGCGTCGGCGTTTTAGCCGGCAGTTTGAAATATCTCGAAGAAGATGCCAAAAGACAAATGGCGGCTCAAACAGCAGCAGCAGCCAATCATCAGAAACAAAGTTTTCTGTCTTCAATCAATCCGTTTCTTCCCGCTCAGCCGACCGTCACTTCGACTCCGCAATTGGCAAAGGAATATATCTACGCCGGTTCTCGTATGCTGGCAGTCGAAGATGCCGGGGCGAATGCCGCGCCGCCCGCCGATTTAGCTGTTTGGCGACCTTCATCGGGCTATTGGTATGTGATGGGCACGAGCGGCATAATCCAGACTGCACAGCAATGGGGCAACAGCGCCGATAAAGCGGTTCCCGGCGATTATGACGGCGACGGGAAAACCGATTTTTGTGTTTTTCGGGCTTCAGTCGGGACCTGGTTTGTCATTAAAAGCAGCAGCGGAAGCGCCAATACTGAGGAATATTACAATTTCGGGACGAGCGGAGACGTGGCTCTGGGAGCGGATTTTGACGGCGACGGCAGAACCGATGCAGCGGTTTATCGCCCGTCGAACGGCTATTGGTATATTCGTCACAGTTCGACGGGAAATCTCATCTGGCAGCAGTTTGGTTTGAGTTCCGATATGCCCGGGGCGGCGGATTACGACGGCGACGGCAAGGCTGACGTCACCGTCTGGCGCGGCTCGGACAAAACCTTCTATTCAGTAAAAAGCAGTAACGGTCAGCTGCACGCGGCGACGCTCTCGCAGGCATCTGGAACAGACGTTCCGGTCAGCGGCGATTATGACGGTGACGGCAAAGCTGATTTCGCCGTTAAAAGCGGCAGCACCTGGATAATCAAACAAACTTCGGACGGTCAGACGCAAGCCGTCGGCTGGCAGCAATCAGCCGATAAAGAAGTGCCGAACGATTACGACGGCGACGGCAAGACGGATATCGCCGTCTGGCGCGACAGCAGCGGTTATTGGTATATCCGCAACAGCTCGACCGGACAACTGCGCCTGGAACAATGGGGTATGGTCGGCGATATTCCCGTTCCGGCTTTCTATCGAAGATAAGGCGCAATCAACCGGCGATTAAACCGGAAACGGTTTGGATAAAAATTCGACCGGCGAAACGGCAAATTCAGAAAAAATTACACGATTAGAGAGAAATTCAAAGTCCAGTTAACCCGAGGGAAAATATGCATTCTACAGACTTCGCTGAAAAAATAGGTCAAGGTAAAGCAAAGGGACGGATTGAAACAGTCGGGGAAAAACAAACCCCCGTGATGCCGGCACTTTTCGTCGGAAACCGAGCGTTGATTAATTCCTTTCCGCGACTGCTTTGCCTGTGCCTGTTTTTATTTCTGCTCTCTGCCGTCGCCGCTTTCGGGCAAACCACACAGGATACAAACAACAGCGCCGACCAGACCTTGCGCTCGGGCGGCAGAGTTAATCCTTCGTCGCTCGGGATGGAGATGGATATTCCGCTCGGCACTTATAAGGGGCGCGGAACGAGCCTGCCGCTTAATCTGACTTACTCGTCGAAGTTATGGCGCTTTGATGAAGAGCGCACGCATTATTTGAACAACGGAACCGAAAACGTCTACGTTATCGCCAAATATGCGGAAAACTCCGCCGCCGGCTGGACAACAGGTTTGTCGCAACCCTACATCGAATATACTGGCGAGACAAACCGTTTTGACCAGGAAGGCAGACCTTTGCCCGGCGAAATTCTCGGTCAGGGACAACAGCCGGTAGGAAACTATTTTGTCAAACGCATCACCGTTCACCTCCCCGGCGGCGCTTCGCACGAAATGCGGGCACAAGACGAGCCGATTTCCATTCCCCTTGACCGGATTCCGGAAGAAAGCGACTGGAACGCGACGTTTTATGCGGTTGACGGTTCGGGACTGAAATATGTGCAGAACAGCAACGACGAAATTTATAAACTGTGGCTGCCGGACGGCTCTTATTATACTTTCGATTTAGCTCGGGAAGCTAAAAGCTCGACCGATTTGACACAGGTTCGACGCGCCGTTCGTCTGACGGATACGCACGGCAATTACGTGTATTTTAACATTCCTTCGACCAATTACCCGAACGGCTCCTGGACTGACCAGCTCGGTCGGACGTTTCCCATTATGATTCCGCGCGAGATGCCGTCGCTTTCCGCCAATGAACCCGTATTTCAGCAATTTTTCACGCTGCCGGGCGTCAGCCAGCCCTACGTTTTTCGCTGGAAGCGTCTGAAGGGCGACACGGCTGCCGTGAGCGCTTTTACGGACTTTAATAATCAGCAGCTTCATTATCCGGGACACACGAATATAAGTCAGATTGGCGGCAATCCGGTTAATTATTCGCCCAGCCTTTTTTACTACTCGTATCAAATGAGTCCTTGCTCGGGCAATCATCTTAAAGTGTCAGTTCCTTTCGGGGAAAAATTCAATCCGGTCGTGTTGTCGGAAATCGTTTTGCCGAATGGGACGTTATACCGCTTTACCTATAACGAATTCGGCGAAATCGAGCGTATTTATTATCCGACGGGCGGGCGCGAAGAAATAGAATATGAGCAGGTGGCGTCGCTGGCTGATTTGGCGCTGCCGTATCAACAGACGAATCGCGGCGTGGTCGAACGGCGAATCTATGAAAACGACAACGATGCAACCGCCGATACCTGGACATACGCGGCGGCAGCCTCGACTAATAATTACCGGACGAGCACAATCGCGCCGAACGGAGCGAGAACCGACCGTTTTATGCACCGCGCCGCGCCGCCGCCGCAATGCACCGGAAGCAATTATTATATGGGCACGCGCTTCGGCTACGACAACGGCTTGTCGGGAATGACCTATGAAGAGCGCATATTTTCCACCGGCGGGCAGCTTCTGCACAGAGCGTCCACCCGCTGGGACATTACGAAAGTCGCCGTCAACGGGGAAAATTACGATACCTACGCGCAGCGCAATCCCCGCATAATCAGCACCGAATCCATTATCTACGACGGCGATCCGGGACTTTCCGCGGCAACCAGGTTTGAATACGACACCGATGTCAATGATGCCGGCTCGCCGCTGAATGTAAGAAAAACGATAAATTACGCCTTTAAGACAACTTCCGGCGGAACGAGCTTCCAGCCCGGAGAATTGCCGCCGTCGGCGGTCGTCAGCCTGCCTGACCCGACGACTTCGGCAACGGTGGTGAAAATCACCGAAACAAGTTATTTGAACAACATAAATTACCGCGACCGCCATCTTCTCAAGCTGCCGAATCAGGTTGTAGTCAGAGACGCGCAGAATAGTCCGAAAGCGAAATCCGAAATTGTTTATGACGAACCGTCTTGTTTGCTGACCGATATGGTCAGCGGCGCAGTTCCGAATTGGACTGACCCGGAAACGACCGTCAGAGGCTTGCCGACCACCTCCAGAAGCTGGACGAATATCGCCGGCAATCAATATTTCGAGGCGCATTCGGAATACGACCAATTCGGGAACGTGAGAAAAACCCGAGATGCAATGGGGAATGTCAATGAAATTCAATACAACGACAATTTCAGCGACGAAATAAATCGCCACACCTACGCTTTTCCGACCAAATCTATTTCGCCGATTCCCGACCCGACAGGCGTTCACGGCTCGAACACCGCGCTGATAACAACCACGAAATATAAATTCGAGACGGGTTTGCAG
>JALZHR010000432.1 GCA_030860665.1 Acidobacteriota bacterium | reverse complement strand
GGATTACATCAACGAAACCGGGCAGCGCCTGCGCACCTACAAACGCATTTCGTCCGCCGATTCCGAAGAAACTCTGCGGCAGATTTATTCGGAAATCAACGACCGCTACGGCAAGATGCCCGAATCGGTCGAAAACCTGTTCGACTACGCCCGCTTAAGGCGTTTGGCGGAAAATCTGCGCCTCGTCTCAATCGACAAAACGCGCGACGGCTTCGCCGTAAAACTGAACGAAAACTCGAAAATCGCGCCCGAAAAACTGATGGAATTTCTATCCGGAAACGAAGGCTCGACCTTTTCGCCGAACGGCATCCTGCGCGTCGTCAGCAATGAAGAAAACCCGGTCGAAGCGGCGCGGAAAACGCTGGAAGCAATTACGAATTAAAAATTACGAATTACGAATGGAGGAAATATTCTTTCAATTCGTAATTCGTAATTTTTAATTCGTAATTCTCACTCTGTGCAGTCGCCGCCCGGTTTCTCGCGGCACTGAAAAAGCTCGGGGCAAAGTTCCATCGTCTGGCGGCGCGTGTTTTCCCAGACTTTTGAATCGGCGTGCGTTTCGTGCGTCCAGCCCAGTTTTTTGCGGTTTTTCCAGACGAATTCGTAAGCCTCGCGCTCATCTTTGCCGAGCAGGTGCTGCGCTTCGTGCAGCAGAATCGCCGCGCCGTCCGTGTCGTCGGTCGCGTAGGTGAAAAAATCCGGGTAAATCGTCATTATCTCGAACGGGAAATTAGTCGCGGCGTAGGCGTTTTCGACGCGCGTCGAGGCGTTCAGCCAGTTGTCCTCGGCGCGGTAAGCGGTCAGGTAATTAAGCAGAAACGCTTCTTTTGAAAACTGCTTTTCTTCCAGTATGCGAATCGCGCTTTCGATGCGCTTTTTCTCGTTGTAATTCAGCCTTTTCGCCGACGTAATCAGCGAAAGATAAAAGACCAGCAGCGTCGCCAGGCAAACGGCTAGGCAGGCGAGAGCGCGGCGCAGAATCTTTGCCGCGAGCGGCGCTTTTTTGTTTTCGACGTTTATCGAAGCGGTTCTGAAATCGCTCAAATCAAGCTCGCAGCGCCTGCATTTTTCGGCGCCGGAAAAGTTTATTAAACTGCATCGGGGACATTTTTTATTCATTGCGGGAAGCGGGCGGGAAGAGGAGAAAAGAGCCATTTATAAAAAACGTCAAAACGCATCGAGTTTCCAAAATCGTCGAAATTTCCAAGATTAAAAGAAACCGAACGGGCTTTTCCGGCATCATAAGTTGCAACAAATCCCTATTGAAACTAATATTTCTGAATGAATTTTTGTCAAAACCCCAAAGGAGTCAGAGCAGTGAAGTTTATAAACTCCGCAATTTTTCTTATTGCCCTATTAGTATTTCCCGCTTTTTCAACGTTTGCGCAGGAAAGCGAACCGGTAGTTATCGACGAGGTCGTCGCGCAGGTCAATGAAGGCGTCGTGACGCTTTCGCGCATCAAGCGCGAGATGAAGGAAATGACCGACACGCTCGTGCGCCAGGGCAAAACGCCCGAAGCCGCCAAAGCGGAAGTCGAAAGCCGCCAGGGCGAATTGATTGCCAACATCATCAACGAAGAGCTTATCCTGCAAAAAGGTAAAGAACTCGGCGTCGACGTCGAAGGCGACATCAACCAGCGTTTTCTGCAAATTATGAAAGAGCAGAACATCAAGACGCTCGAAGCCCTGAAAGGCGAAATGCGTAAGGCTGGCATCGACCCGGACGAGCTGCGCGAGATGTGGCGCAAACAAATCACGCGCGATTACGTTTTGCAGCGCGAGGTCGATTCGAAAATATATTTCGGGCTGACCGGCAAGGAAGTCAAGGATTATTACGAGAAAAACAAGGCGAAGTTTTCCAAGCCGGAAACCGTCTCCCTCTCGGAAATTTTCCTGAGCTTTGCCGGACGCGACGAAAGCGCGGTGATGGAAAAAGCCAAACAAATCGTCGCCCAATTGCGCGGCGGCGCGGATTTTGCCAAGCTCGCGGTCGAAAACTCCGACCGCCCGAACGTCAAAGATACGAAAGGCAAGCTGCAAACCTTCAAGGTTACGGAGCTGAACGAAACGTTTGCCGCGCCGATTAAAGCGACGAAAGTCGGCGGCGTGACCGACCCGATTCGGCTGGACGAAGGCATCGAAATCCTGCGCGTCGACGACCGCCAGGCGGCGACCGGCGAATCGGTTTTCGACGAGGACGAAGTCCGCAAAGCGATTACCTACGAGCGGGTGCCCGCCGAGCGTAAAAAGTTTATGGCGACCTTGAGAAAAGATTCGTATATCAAAATCTCCGAAAGCTATAAGCCGCTGGTCGCGCCGGTTCTCTTTGAAGACGAGCGCAAAGCCGAAGTGAAAAAACCGACTGAATAACTGATAACTGATAGCTGATAACTGATAGTGGAAAATGAAGACATTCTTGAATTTTCCGCTATCAGTTTTTCATTTTCAGTTCCCAGTTCTTTATTTTCACTATCAGTTATCAGTTATCAGTTAGATTTATGCGTTTAGACCTTTTTTTAAAAGCCAGCCGTCTCGTCTTGCGCCGCGCGCTGGCGAACGAGCTTTGCGACGCTGGTCTGGTCAAGGTCAACGGCGCGCCCGCCAAGCCTTCGCGCGACGTTAAAACAAGCGACGAAATCGAAATCAAGCGCCGCAATAAATTGACCAGAATCCGCGTCCTGCAAGTTCCCGAAAAGAAACAAATCTCAAAACAGGACGCGCCGAATCTCTACGAAATCCTTTCGGAAGAAACGCTGGAACAGGACGACTGGCTCGCGAAAATCACCGAATAAAAGCTGTAGGAGCAGGCACTCGGGCTTGACCCTACATTGGTCTTTCTTTTTATTGAAATTCGCTCTATTTATTCGTTTCCGGTTTTATCAGAAACAATCCGATTAAATAAAAAATCAGCGTGAAAAATTGGATGTAGCCGGTCGCGGGCGAGAATTTCGGCAAATCCAGCAGCCACGTAAAGACTTCCTGCGTCGGGTTTTGCAAAATTCCCTGCCACCAGCTTTCGGCGGTCGGCGCGGCGAGATTGGCGAGAATCAAATATTTGGTTAAAAAGGCTATGGCGAACAGCGCCATCAAGCTCTGCAAAAGCTTTTTCTGGTTGAAAATTGCGAATAAATTCACGCACAGCATCCAGAAAAAACAAAAAGCCATTATCAGAAACGGCAAGCCGCGCTCGGGCAGAAGCGAGTTGAAAACCTGCATCGAAGCCGTAAAAAGCGTCAGCAGAATCAAGCCGTTGGCGATGTTTTTGACGGTCGAAAAGCCTTCGGAAAACCAGCCTTCGATTTGAATCAGACCGGCGCGAAAAAAAAGCACGAGCAGAATCGCGGCGAAAATCAGGCAGACGAGCGGCGGTTTCAGAAACAGGAAGGCGTTGTCCGCCTCGCCGAAACGCAAGCCGCCGAAAAGCGTCACGGTCAGAAAAATCGCGGGCAGAACCAGATATTGCAGCAGCGCTTTCCGGCTGGCAGCGGCGGCTTTTTCTTTGCCGGTTACCAGCGGCACTTCGATTTTGGTTAGCTGCGGCTTGCGGCTCGCGCGCGGGACGGTCGCGGAGTTTATTTGCCTTTGAACGCCCGGCACGACCGTTTCTTCCTCTTCGGCGTCGGCAAACTCGATTTGTCCGCTGCCGCTGCCGCTGCCCGCCGCCGATGAAACATCCAGCAATTCACCGTCGATTACCGGCAGCGAGTCATTGCGCTCGATTTCTTCATTTCGCCTTTTGCCTTCTTC
>JALZHR010000426.1 GCA_030860665.1 Acidobacteriota bacterium | reverse complement strand
CTGAGCTATATGAAAGCACGCACGGGGCGGGATTCGCGCCGCAGTCGGTCGCGTTGTCGAAGCGCGAGAAAACCTGAAAGGCGATAATATTCGCGTCGCGCGCCGCGCCGCTGAAATTCGTGCCGCGCCCGGCGACGATACCGGCAACGTGCGTGCCGTGAGCGCAGCCCGTGATGCTCGACGCGCAGTTGACGCCGGAATCCGGCGCGGTCGATTCGGTCACGCCGTTCGGGCAGACGCTCGCGGCGGTCGTCCCGTAATTTGAAGAATAGCAGCCTTCGGCGACGATTTTTCCGCTCAGAAAAGGATGGTTTTTATCAACGCCCGTGTCGAGCACGGCAACCGCCTGACCGCCGCCCGAAAAACCGCTCGTCCAGCCGGTCGTCGCGCCGACCAGAGCGGTGCTTTCGGCGAGCGTCGGCTCGGCAAGCTCGTCTTCCTCGATGCTGCGAATCTGCGGGTCGTTCTGCATCCGTTCCAGCGCTTCGGCTCGGGCTTCAAACGCCAGAAACGGAATCGTTTTGAATTGTTTTATCTTATCAATCTGCTGCTGCGGCTGGTGACGATTTAGAAAACTGCTCTGGTCTTCCTTGATTTTCTGAAGCTGGCGCGCGCGCTCAGCCTGCGGCAAAGCGCCTTCGGGCTGGACTTCGGTTTTCAGCCCGACGATGACGCGCGCCGCGCCTTTTTCGCGCGCCGCGTTAATCAATTGGGAGAAATTCTGCTGTTTGCGCGCTTCGATTGGCGCAAGCGTCGGCTCGGTGGAGATTTGAGCGTCGGAAGAAGATGTTAAGAAAAAATTAGCGAAAATCGCGCACATCAGGACGGCAAAAGAAATCGACAAAAGTTTTTTCATTAATTTTCCTTTGGACAGCAGTTGAGACGCTAAACCGGGTTCGGGAGTTTTCAGCGTGACTGCGTGATAATAAGCTTCTCTGATTTAGAGTTTAAATTTAAGTTCGATGGTTGTTGCGGCAGAGAGCGGCAATTCGTCGAACCGTTTCGACCGAGTGAAATTCAGTCGCAGAAAATCAAATAATCTCGCTTGCAGAAGTGTGTCTTACGAAATACTTAGATGTGAGTTTTGCTGAATTAGTCAACCGTTTTTTTCGATTTTGAAAAATTCCGCCGGGAAATCGCCCGCCAGCACCCGCAAATCGCCGACGATTGCCCGGAGACGCGTGAAATCTCTCCGGAGACGCGTCACGTCTCCGGACAGACGTGACACGTCTCCGGACAGACGCGATGAATCTCTGGAGAGACACGTCGCGTCTGTCCGGAGATTCGTCACGTCTGCAAAGAAACGCGCGGTTTTTCAGCCGCGTTACCGGCATTAATAATCCCTATCTCACGAATAAGTTCGGAACGGGAACGTCGCCGGTCGTTCCGAATTTAAATCCGGTAAAGCCCTGAGACGAGCGGAGCAGATACCAGACGCCGTCCGACCCTCGCCAGACGGCGATGTCGGCTTTGCCGTCGCCGTCATAGTCGCTCGGTCGCGCGTAGTCCGATTCCAGACCGTATTGGACGGCGGCGAACCCGGCGGCGCTTTGCAGCAGATACCAGACGCGCTCGGACGAGCGAAAGACGGCGATGTCGGCTTTGCCGTCGCCGTCGTAATCGGCAGGCGGAAGCGGGTAATCGCCGCCGTTTCCGAAATGCTCGATGCGGGCGTTGTTCGCCGCGCTCTGGAAAATCGCCCATTCGCAGCGCGGCGGCGTCTGCTGCCCGGCAATCGGGAAGCAGTTATAGCTGGCAATATCCGCCTTGCCGTCGCCGTCATAGTCGGCGGGGCGCGGGTTGGCAAGAGACTGGTTGCCCCATTGAACCGTGCGCCTGAGATTATTCGAGCTTTGCAGTATCTGGAAAAAATTGATTTCGTTGATGGTTATGCCGTTGAAGTGGAAGAACGCCAAATCGGCTTTGCCGTCGCCGTCGTAATCCGCCGGAACGGCAATGTCGAAGCCTTCCGTTCCCCAGTATTCGGCGTAAAATCCGCCGTCGGAGCTGCGCAGGATATACCAGACGTCGTTGCGCACGACGGCAATATCCGTTTTGCGGTCGCCGTCGTAATCGGCGGGAACGAGTATATCGTGTTCCAATCCGAAGCGAACCGCCCGAAAACTGTTGTCCGCGCTCTGCAGGATATACCAGATGCCTTCCGACGGTCGGAACACGGCAATATCGCTTTTGCCGTCGCCGTCGATATCGAACGACGTGCGGTGATTGCCGACGGAAATCAAGCCGTTTTCAGAACGCGCGACTGCCAGCCGCCGGTCATTTCCGGCGAGCCGCGAATCGCCAGCCGCAGCCTCAACGCTTAATCCGCCGCCCGACGCAAAGCCGAAAACAAGGTAAACCAGAACATAAAAAAAAACGCGCGCTTTTCTTTTCATAAACACTCCCGGAATGTCCGTCTTGCGGACGCGGATACAGCTTGCTTTTTGTAAGTATAGATACAGTGTTCCGAAATGCCAGGAAAAATACAGGAAAATTTCCGTCCGGCGCGATAATTTCGGTTCTTCAACGAATTTGCCTGATAAACGCGGGACTCGCCGCTTTTTGACGCGGGCTTTTTAAGCAATAATTAAATAATGAGCAACTGGAAAGCGAGAATCGAAAATTTAATCGAAGGCGTAGACGATTTTTCCGATAAAGTCAGGACGCGGCTGCGCAGAATCAAGGGCTTTGACGAGGCGCTGATTATCGTCCCGTTTATCGGCTACGGCAGCGCCGGTAAATTTCTGCTGAGCGGGCGCGTGCTGTCGGACAGAGGCGAGATAACTTCCAGCGAGACGGACGGAAAACGGCGCAACCTGGTTAATTTATACCGGCGTTTCGCCACCGATGAAG
>JALZHR010000376.1 GCA_030860665.1 Acidobacteriota bacterium | reverse complement strand
ATATTGGTCTCCCGGAGCAGTAGGTCTGCATCCATATGTGCCGTCATTAGTCGGCGTCAGGACGTGACCAGTAGAATCGCATAAAATTCTCGCACAACGCCGTCCGCTTCCAGAAGTGAAAAGCTGACATACAGGAACCCCGACTGGTCTGGTTGAGCTACTTTCCTGCGAGAGGACAAGGGCGCTAACAGCTAAAAGAGAAAAGAAAGCGACAATAGATATTAGTAGTAGTCGTTTGTATATCATTTTCGTTTTCCTCTTTTAGTCGATAGCTTTTTCCATTTCACTCATTTTTATATGAATTAAATCTATTCCTTGATTTTTATAGGTCTTTTGGAGAGTGGAGATAGCGGCGCGATAACCTGACCGGAAACCATCCTGCCATTTGCTCGTCTGGTTAGAATCAATGGAAGGTGGATTTATTTCCGTTGCTTCGCGTTTGAGAAAATCTATTAAGGCTGTTCCTTTTTGATGGTAGAGTAATTTCGACTGCTTAACTGCTTCTTTCCAGCCAGCGCGGCTTCCGGCTAGGTATTCTGATTGTTGCGCTGTATCCTTTCCCCAAAAAGTGTCGTCCTCAAACTCAACATAATCAATCGACAAAAATAAAACGTCGCCGGATTTAATTAAATTTCGTTCCTCGCTTAACCAGCCTTTATCAAACTCACCGGGTTGAAATAAAGTTGTTCCGAAACGTCTGATTGTAGTTCCTCTATCACCATTAATTTTGCTGTTGTTTAAAACAACGTATGCTCTAACGCTCTTGTTGCTGACATTTTGCACCGTATAATTAATCTCTTGATAATCTTTATTAGAGTTATCGATATTGGTTATTGTAATGCGTAAAGGACTGTCATTTTGTGGGACTGTTTCAACAACAATCGGCAGTTGATTTTTTATTTTGTCATCAGAAGTTTGGGGGAAAACATTTTTTATTAAAAAAACCGTCAAACAAATGTTCAGTAACATCACAAAACCAAAACCTGCGAAGTAAGTTTTTTTGCCGTATTCATTAATTTTCATCTATTTGTCCTCCGCTTTTATGGATTTCTCGACCTCCTCTAATTTTGAGTGAACAGCCTCCATTCCCTGTTTTTCATAAGCGAATTGCAGCCTGCCGATAACGAATCTATATCCGACGACAAAGCCGCGCTGCCATTCGGCGCTTTTTTGCCTGTCAACTTTAGGCGGATTAATATCAGTTAACGGCTGTTGAAGTAATTTAGAGACGGCATCTTTATTTGTGTCGGCTAATAACGGCTTTACATACTTTACGGCGTCTTTCTGCCCTTCGAGGTGCGCGAAAATATACTCGGATTGTTTTTGAGAATCTTTTCCCCACGAGCTTCCGTCCTGAAACACGACAAAATCAAACGATAAAAATATTTTGCCGCCCGGCTTAATATTAGACCGTTCTTCGACAAATGAATTTTGTATTACTTGTCCCGGCGTAAAAGATTGAAAGAAACTTGTGCTGGCTGCGCCGATTCCTGATTGGTCGGAATGAAGCAACACTAATGCTTTAATCTTTTTCGAGCTTACGTTTTGAACCGAATAATTCACCGTTTGATAAGATTCGGCAGTGTTATCGACATTAGTTGATGTGATAACCGCCGGGCTGTCGGGTTGAGCAACAATATCGACTGTCAGAGGCTTTTGTTTGCTGATGCCGGATGTTTGACCGAAAGAGGTATGCAGCAGAAATCCTGCTAACAGAACATTCAGAGCCGTTACAAAAACAAAAAGCAGCAAAGATTTCCTGCTTTCTAATGCGTATAATTTATTATTCATATTATCCTTTCTGCTTAAAGAAGCATTCTAAAGTTTAATCAGAAAGGTTGTTCGGTCTATTGGCTGTAGGCTAAACAACCGTGAATTGTTGTCGTCGGTCATCGTTTACCTTAAATCCCGTCTGCATTTTGGGTCAGGATAATTCTCTTTTGATTCGGAACAATTCAAAACCTACGGGCGACTTTCAGAAATACGTCCCAAGCCCATTGATTCATCTGCGCGCCCTGAACGTCTGTGACTTTCGCTCTGAATCTGAACCAGTTTCCCTGTTCGTCCTGTTTCTTCGATTCCCTGTAATCCAATTCGATTGATTTAAGTCCCGATTCTGAGAGCGTTTTCAATTCGTTTGATTCCGACACGCCGTTGTGATTTATGTCGCGCCAGAGTTTCAGACTGGAAAATATCGCGTCTCTTTCATCTATCTGATTATCAGGATTTCCGCCGTTTACTGTTTTATCGTAAACCGACAGAGCGCGAAATCCGTTTTTCGTTTCTCCGTCGGAGAGAAAAGGCTGCGGCGTGCTGCTGCCGAACAATTCCCGCCCGTTGTCTATTCGCCCGTTATTGTTTCTATCTAAAGCCAGCCACGAATCATCGGAATTAGCGGAAGTCCAACTGATTCGCTTCATCAAGCCGGTATTTAAAATATCGAATGTAACACCGTTTTGAGCGTTGGTCAGATTAAAGCCGTTTCCGAGAACGTCCACCACAATCGGAGAAATGCAGGCGCAGGTCGTATCGTCCCAGACTCCGCCGCCCAAGGTGCATTCCGAGGCTTCATAATTACTGCAACAGCTCGTGTCTTCCAGATTATTCGTCGTCAGGCAGAGCACGGAATCTTCGGATGCGCCGGAAAGCTCGCACTCATTACAGCCAATATCATTACAACGGCTGATATTCCATTCGCAGTAAGTTGTATCCCAAGTAGCTCGCCTGCAAGGTTTCGAGCTGTCAGGAGTAGGACAATATTTGATGCAGGAAACCGGACAAACTATTGATGCTTCTCCTCCTCCCTCTTCTCCATTATCGTCGCAAGTATATCCCCAACCAGCAGTCGTTTGGCTTATGCAATTCATACGAGATGTAAATCGACAGGCTGGTCGTGCAGGTAACCGTTCATAAACATTTCTACCTACACCCATTGGCGTGTTAGGGCGACAGTCGTCTGCGTCCGTTAAGGCACGACCATTATATTTACATCTAAGCCATGCAGTCCTCGCACCGCTTTCCTCTACTACTATTTAGCAGTAAGGTGTTCCTAAATCTTCTCTCGGTCTTTCCCTTTGGGAATAAACTATTACTCCAATAGTTAAAAAGGAGAGAAAAACAAAAACGGAAACCGACAAAATTAATAATTTTCGGCATAACATTTATTTGCTCTCCTTTCTTATTAAATTCTCTATCTCTTTGAGTTTTGTTAGAACTGCCTCTACTCCTTGTTTATCATAAGCTGATTTAGCTTGTGCAACTACAGACTTATATCCTAACTGAAAGCCATTACGCCATTTTTCAGTCTGCTTGGAGTCAGCGGCAGGGACGATGATTTGTGTTATTTCCTGATTTATAAGGCTTATCACACTATTGATGTTTTGGTTTCTGATTAAATTATTTATTTCTTCAATTGCTTTTATTCGACCAGCGCGCCGACCGGCAATTGTTTCAGAACCTTTCTGAGTATCATTTCCCCACGAAGTGCCATCTCCAAACTCAACATAATCAACAAAAAGTGTTAATTCTTCAATAACCTGATAAAACTGTCTGGCGTTAAAACTATCTCGGTTATAGTCTTTGGGCTGAAGAAGTAGAGTAGAGTAACTTATCGTGGTTCCTGTAATGGTTTCCTGAGTAGTGGTTCTCTCTTTCTCAACAATTGTAAAGGCGCTGATTGCTTTTTCGCTTACATTTTGTACAGCATAACCCACAATCGGTCGTGAGGAAATTGAATCATTAACGCTGATTACGGTAATAATTAGCGGCGAATCAGGCTGATTTTCTACGGAAACTTTAAGTGGCTGTTTTTTTTGATTTGTATTACTATAAACCTCTTGCGAAAAAGAAACTTTTAGTAGAAAAGAGATTAATAAGAGATTTAACCCAACTGTGACTAAAAGTGGAAATATATATTTGCCAGCGTTGCGCCTATTAAAATTATCATTCATATTATCCTTTCTGCTTAAAGAAGCATTCTAAAGTTTAATCAGAAAGGTTGTTCGGTCTATTGGCTGTAGGCTAAACAACCGTGAATTGTTGTTGTCGGAGTATTGCTTACCATAGTCCTGTTTATGCAGCGTGTCAAGAAAATTTATAGTTTGATTCAGGACGACAGACTTAGACAATATAAAGATTTACAAAGACTAATTGTAAATCGATATAAAAGCAATGAGTTTTTCCTGCTATTTGATAGCCGTTTCTGCTGATTTTGTTTGATCTTCTCCGACTGCGGCGGCGCAGACGGCGGCGGTAGATGCCGGATTAAAATGTTCATTACGGTAAGAGGACGGAGTCATCCCGTATCTTCGCTTAAAGTCGCTGGCGAAGTGCCTGGTGTCGGTAATTCCGACCGTGCAGCGAATTTCCTTTACGCTTAGAAACGATTCGGTCAAAAGCGCCGCCGCTTTTTTCAATCTTAGCTCGCGCAGGTATCGATTGATTGACCAGCCGGTTTGTTCTTTAAAAATATGCTGCAAACGCGACGGAGAGATTCTGACAAGCCGTGCCATTTCGTTAATCGAAAATCGGTGATGGAGGTTGTTTTCAAGATAAACAATGAGCGTAGAGATTCTGTTATCCATTAGAATTTCCTTTCTATGTGGAAGAAATGAAAATCAATCGAAAAATTGTTATCCGCCCTGAGGAGAATCAGCCGCCGTGAAATCTTAACCAGCAGGCGGCTTCGGGACTGAAACTCAGCATAGTTTCGTTTAACCTTTATGTCAAGAAAAACTTCTAAACGAAAAAGACGAGCGACCGATTGCCTGCCGCTCGTCTGAATTAAAAAATAAGGCTTTTTCTTTCTTTTGTTTAAGGTTCTCTGACGAGAAAAACATCCCAAGCCCAGCGATTCATCTGCGCGCCCTGCGCGTCTTTGACTTTAGCGCGGTATTTGAACCGGTTGCCGAATTCATCCGCGCGTCTCGACTCGTGATAATCGACGGCGATGGTTTTCAAACCGAGTCCGGCAAGCGCGTGCAGCTCGTCGGCTTCCGAGATGCCGTTGTGATTCGTGTCCCGCCACAATCTTAGCTGATTGAAAATCGTGTCCTGCTGCGATATTTGCCCGTCCGAGTTGCCGCCGAAACCGGCGCTGTCATATTCCTTCAAGGCATTAAAGCCGTTCAGTTCTATTCCCGGCGGCGGAGGCGGCTGCGAGCAGGCGCTGCCGAACAGTTCGCGCCCGCCGTCAATCGAGCCGTTTCCGTTGCGGTCGAGCACGAGCCACGCATCATCCGTGTCGGCAGTCGTCCAAGCCCTTCGTTCAGGCGCGCCGTCGCCGTCCACGTCGAAATTGACGCCGTCTGCCGCGTTAGTTAAAGCAAAGCCGTTGCCGGAAACGTCAATCAAAATAGGCGAGCAGCCGCCGAGTTCCGGCGCGCAGCCGCCAAAGCATCCACAACTAGTTTCGTCATAGCCGCCGAACATATCGCAGTTGCTGATAAAACTCGAACTGCGCGTGCAGATGCCGCCGCTGTAGACGAAACCTGAAGCACAACCCGAAGGATATTGCCCGAAGTCCGGCAGACCATTACATCCGCCAGCCACCGTTGTGGGCGGAGGAGAACATAGTTCCGGAAAATAAAGTGTGACTGCCGGAGTATAAATAAGGTCTCCGAGAATAGTCGAACTTAGAGTCTCCGGGCTCACAGTCGTTAATATCTGATTAAATCCGTTTAGCTCATCAGACCGGTGGTCATACCCGACCCAGAAAAAATCATTAGTGACTTTCGCATCATTGCGAACGGAAGCACCGTTCGCACAAGTCGAGAATGTGCCGGCATAGCCCCTGCCATAACTATATATATATAAATTTGTGAAAGTTACTCGAAAATTCACGTGTGCCGCTATATTAACTTGCTGATTGAAACAGGTAACTTCCGGATTGCAGGTAAGCGATGTAACAAACCATGGAAACAGTTGTCCGAAGGCTAAAATGACTTGCAGAACAAGTAAAACAGCTAAACCCGCGACGAGCTTTTTTAAAGATTCAGCAGTTCTTTTAAACGAAATTCGGAGACTATCTGCGCGCAAAAATAAGGCTTAATTTTCATAATTTTAATCCCCGGCAGAATTGATTCAGCCCTTTTGACTTATTCCATAAACCTGCGAATGCGCTAAGAAAGATACATCTTTCAAAAGCTGACGCCCGCACGCTTTATTTAGTAAATCCATCTATTTTACGGAGAGTGACAAAGTCGGAAAGCCGGGCTGTCTGAAGTTGTCTGATAATATAATCATCAGACAGCCTTGCTCTTTTCATAACCAGCTCGCTTCCTACATTTTTCAGGTAATTTTTATAACTGAAATCAAATACCTGCTCACGTGTCGCGTTACCTGCCCGCAGTGCTCCTGAATTCACGGTTACGTTTGAGGTTTTAGCCAAAATATCTTCCAGAATGTCTGCGTCCTTTTTGCCTGCCGATTTGGCTTCAGCCAACGCCGTCAATATATCCTTTCTGGCTTGTATATCACCGTTCAGCGTGTCAAAAAAGAAATTTTCATCTGCGCCTATAAACGTTCCGTCGTTGAAAACTATTCCGTCAACAGACATTGAAAAGTCATCGTAAGGACTCAAAAAATCCTCCTTTCGAGAATTCAAACTGGAAATATCCGATTCAGTATTCTCAGAATCAATTTGATACTTATAGTTAATTGACGGATTTTTAAAACGCATATTCGCAAAAGCAATTTTATGTCCTATCAAGTCGTTAAAATAGGTGAAAAATTTCATCTCCCCGCTGTTTATCAGGCTTGTTTTTCCTGCCATCTGCGGGTCGAGCGGTTTAATTCCCATCAGCACGCCCGGATTGGCTTCGCTTTGAGGTATCTCGACACTTCTTCCGTTAGTAGAGTCGGTAAACTTCCAGCGCAGGCTGACGCCGACGATTTCTTTGCGCGAATTGTTTTTAATAAAAAACGCAAACGGTTTTGCCGACCCGACCAGAGAGATTAATGAATCATCGCTGCCGATGTATTGCCTTAACACAGAGTCGAAGTTATCGCTTGCCGAGGGAATAATTTCTACTCCATAATTTTGCAAATCGTTTCTGGCAGTTAATTTCTTCATATTCCGGACAGTATTTTTTTTCGATTGAGAGACAATGGTGACGGCAATTCCGCCTGCCATAAATATCGTTAAACATAGAACGACAATAAGCGGCGTTCGGTAACGGTTTTTCATATTTTCCTCTCTGCTTAAAAAAGCGGTCTGAACCGCTGCCGGCTTGGAAGGATTGTTTGGCGGAAGACAATCAATCAGGAATAATTTATCGGCGAATGTCTACACAATAAACCTGTTAAGCTGTAGTGTCAAGCAAAATTTTTTCAAACAAAAAGACGAGCGACCGATTGCCTGCCGCTCGTCTCGAAAATTTAAAAACGCGTAAAAACCTACCGAATCGGCGAAGAAGCCTGCACCGTAACCGCAGAACCGGCTTTCAGCTCGAGGTCTTCTCTGCCTTGCGCGTAGACCGAGCCTGCGCCCGCGCCGCCGCCGATAATCGCGCCGATTGCCGCGCCTTTTCCGCCGCCCGCAATCGCGCCGATAATCGCGCCAAGCCCCGCGCCGATGCCGCCGCGCTTGGCGGTTTCCTTCGTCTGGCTCTCGCTTTTAACTGCGCCTTCCGTGTCGACTTTCACGGTTTTGCCGTCCTGGTCGGTGACGCTCATCAGGTAGCCCGCGAAATCGTAAGTCTCGCCGTTCGGCATCCGGATTCTTTCAAAATTTAAAGTGACCTGCGAGCGACCGGAAACTTTGCCCGAGCGGGCGAGTCCCGAAAGATAGCCTTCAATCACCGCGCCGCGAAATTGGTTCGGCGCGGAAACGGTCATCCGGAAACGGTCGCCGTTCTGCGAAACGTTCGTCAAAATGTCGTTTTCCAGGTTGCCCGTGATAATCGTCCCGTTCGGCACGATAAACTCGCCGGTGCGCCCGGTCGTCGTGGTCGGCGGGTAATTAGTGTTCGGCGTGGTCGGATTCGTTGTCGTGTTGCTGTCGTTAATGTCGAAACGCGCGACGGCGTCGGTTTTCGTGTAGACGCTTTCGGCGAAAACGGTCTGGTTCAGATAATCGGTCGTCACGCGGCGCGTCACTTTCAGGCTTCTGCCGTTCTCGATAGAGGTGAACGTCACGGTGTAATCGTTATTGCCGCCGAGGCTGGCAATCGTCAGCTCCTGACCGCGCAGCGCCGTGCGAATGCGCAAGGTTCTGCCGTCCGCCAGCGTTTCGGTGCGGTCGCGCCCGTCAGCCGTGAAGGTCACGCGCGAGGCGAGCGACGAAGCCAGCGTGATTTGATTTCCGCGAACTTCGATTGCGAGGCGTTCAGGCGCTTCGAGCTTTTCCCGCAAATCGCGTCGCGCGTCTTCGCGGTTCTGCGTGTTCGCGCCCGTAATTGCGCGCTCGGCGACGTCAGCCGCGTTTTCGCTGCGCGAAACGTCCAGTTGATAAGTTCCGGTCAAGCCGTTATTGAAATTTCCGGTTCTCGGCGTTTGATTCGGATATTGATTGCGGGTCGGATATTGCTGCTGCTGCTGCTGCTGCTGCGAATCGTCGTCGTTGTCGCTTAAATCTCCGCCGCGCACGCCGTAATTGTTCGCCAATTGGTTGAGCAGCCCTTGCGTGTCCGTCCATTCGCGGCGCAGTTTCTGGCTGACGCGCAGGCGCGACAGATTTTCTTCGACCGTATCAGCCGAGGCGAGAAGCTGCGAAACGTCCGTCTGGCTGTCGCGGCGGCGCGTGAATTTGTTCTGAAAATTGTTGACGCCGGTTTGCAACTCGTCGAGGCTGTTTCGCAAATCTTCCTCAGCCGTCTGATTAGCCGGGGAGTTCTGGCGCAGCTCGTAATCCAGATTGTATTGAAAATCGTCGAGCTTGACGGTCAGCTGGCGCAGGATGCTGCGCACTTCGCGCTCGTTGACCTGCGACG
>JALZHR010000348.1 GCA_030860665.1 Acidobacteriota bacterium | reverse complement strand
CGGTCAGCTTGTTTTCGATCAGCCGACCGACCATATCCAGATTAATCATCGCCGCCGTTTTGTCGAGCGGGAAAGCCGGATTGTCCGTGTAGAATCTCGAACCGAGCAAGCCTTCTTCCTCGCCGCCGAAAGCGACGAAAATAATCGTCCGCTTGTTTTTCTTCTCGGCGGCTAGACGGCGCGCCAGCTCCAGCATCGCCGCCACGCCCGAAGCGTTGTCGTCCGCGCCGTGATGAATCGCCCTCGAGTTTGCAGCGAGACTTCCCATTCCGCCTTTGCCGAGATGGTCGTAATGCGCGCCGACGACGATTGCCTCGTTTTTCAGAACTGCGTCCGTGCCTTCCAGAATCCCGACGACGTTATAGGCTGTCACCGGCTTGGCGTCCGGCAAAACTTCGCCTTTCTCGTTTCGCGGCGTGTAGGGAAACGGCTGGAGAAAATTCAGCCTGCCGTTCGCGCCGCGCGCGCCCGCTTTGAGCTTGTATTGCGCGAAGCTATTCGCCACGTAACCGGCGGCAAAAGTCGCGCCCTGCTCGCCCGTCCGCCGACCTTCGAGCCTTTCGGCGGCGAGATACGCGACGTGCTTGCGCAGATTCCGCTCGGTTAAGTCAGGTTTGGGCGTTTGCGCCTTTTGCGCCGAAACGCCCAGAACCAACGATAGTAAAATTAAAAAACTAAAAAACTGCTTTTTCATACTCAGCAACAATCCGTGCAAAAGCCTTTCGGCTTTCCTTTTCGATACTTCATCTTCATCAACGTCGGCGTCGGTTTCGGCGGCGTTGCGCCATTTGGCACAGTCCAGATTTCGACCGCCGCATTTTCGCGGAATCCGGCTTTGACGAATGAAAATCTATTGATGGGCAATTTTCTATACGACATATATTTTTTTATCGAACGAATTTTCGCTTCCGCCGAGCCGAAAACCGGCGGCTTCATTTCGGCTTTGCGTTCACGCGCGTTATAAACCGGCTCTTTGCCTTCATAAATTAAAACGTAAATCTGCAATGAAGGATTATCGCGCGCGTGGACGAGATAGGTGTCCATTCTTCCCATATACTCGTCGCAGGGAAGGACTGTAAATTCGTCGAATTTCTGCGCCGCTTCCTGCGCAAAAGCCGAAGCGCTCAGCAGAAAACAAAAAATCAGAGTTGAAAATATTGTTTTCATAATTACAGACCTCCGCAGAAGCCTTCAGCGTATTTTCCAGGCTTAGCCTGCTTTATTTTTTTCAAGGTCGGTGTCGGAGTCGGCGGTGCGGCGTCCTTCGGAACAAGCCAGAATTCGATAGTAAATTCTTCGCGAAAACCGCCTTCGATGAAAACGATTCTTTCGGCGGGAAACCGCCTGAGCCGCAGGTGACTTTTAAAGTAGCCGATAAGCTCGCGCGCGTAATTCGCCGCCGGTTTTACATACTTGATTCCCTTGTTTTTCCAGTTTCTATCGTAAATAAATTGTTTCAGATTCCCCGGATAAACGATTACATAGCCCTTTGCGCCCGAAGAATTGTTTACCGATACCAATAATCTATCCAGTCTGCCCCGGTAGTCGTCGCAGCTAGTGGCTTCAAAATCGTCGATTTTTTCGGCTTCGCGCTGCTGCTGCTGCTGCTGCTGCGGGAAAACCGTTAAAGCCGTTAAAAGCAGGATAAAAAATACGGTCGCCGGTTTAGCTTTCATAATTTTTTACTCGACCCAGTCGGCGATAAAAACGTTCGTATCGCCTGCCCGCGCGGCGTTCCGGTTCGAGGCGAAAACGAGCTTTTTGCCGTCGGGCGAAAACATCGGGAAGCCGTCGAAAACTTCGCTGTAAGTGACTCTTTCCAAACGGCTTCCGTCCACGTTTATCAGAGCCAAATCGAAATTCCGCTTGCGCTGGTCGGTCGCAAAATAATTCGTGCAGAAAATTATCCGCCTGCCGTCGGGCGTGAAAAACGGCGCGAAGGAAGCCGCGCCGAGCTTCGTCACCTGCCGCTTGTTCGTGCCGTCGGCGTTCATCACCCAGATTTCAAAATTGTTCGGCTCGATTAAGTTTTCGCTCAGACGCTGTTTGTAGCGCGCAATCTCGGCTTCCGTTTTCGGATGATACGAGCGATAGACGATTTGCCTGCCGTCGGGCGAGAAAAACGCGCCGCCGTCGTAGCCTAGTTCGGTCGTCAGGCGCTTGACGTTTTTGCCGCTGGCGTCCATCACGTATAGCTCCAAATCGCCGTCGCGCGTCGAGGTGAAAACGATTTTCTTACCGTCGGGCGAGACGGTCGCTTCAGCGTCGTAGCCTTTGGTGGTCGTCAGCGGCTTGATGCCCGTGCCGTCCGGTTTCGAGGTGTAAATATCGTATTCGGGATAAATCGCCCAGACGTAGCCTTTTGAATAATCGGGATTCGGCGGGCATTCGCGCCCGCCGCGAAACGTCGAAGCATACAGAACCTTTTTGCCGTCTTTGAAAAAATAAGCGCAGGTCGTGCGCCCTTCGCCGTTGGAAACCATCCGAACGTCGGAGCCGTCCGCCGCGTTCATCGAGTAAATCTGGTCGCAGGCGCGCCCGTCGCGTTTTGACTGGAAAATCAGCCGCCCGCCGTCAAACGAAAAATACGCCTCGGCGTTTTCGCCGCCGAAAGTCAGCTGCCTGATGTTTTGCAGACGCTTTTCGCCCGCCACCGTCAGAGAATTATTCTGCTGCTGCTGCTGCTGCGCAAAAGCCTTCAGAGAAAAAACGAGTAGAACAAAAATAATAAGGAATAATGCCGATTTTTTCATACTAAGAATCATACCTTTCTTTTTCGCGTTTGTTGAATCCGAATGAGCACGATTGGCGAATAAACAAATAATTAAAACTGCCGCTATCAGCGGACGCGCGGCGGAGCGAAAAAGATATGAAATTTGAAACGAATCGGGAAGTTCTGGATTGGTATGAACGACAGCCGCGCGCTTTAACCGCGGAGTTTATCGACGGCATCAACTGGCGCGAAGTGAGAAATTATCCGCTCGACGCGCGGCTCGTGCCCGTCTTGCTTTATATGCGCGATGTGGAAACGCTGACCGAAGTTTATTACGAGGAAATGCGCCGCACGCCGACCGGCAAAGACCCGGTCATCAGCAAATTTATGGAGCGGTGGGGCGTCGAGGAAACGACGCACGGCGAATTGCTCAATCGCTTTCTCGGCGAAGCCGGAATCGAAACCGGCGACCGTTGGCAGAGTGAAATCAAGCGCTCGGTCTCGCGCTTTTACACCGTTAATTCGCGGCTTATCACGTCGCTGACAAATCTGGTCGGACGCAAATTTACGGCGACGCATATGACTTTCGGCGCGATTCACGAGCTTTCGACCGCGCAGGGCTATCGCCGCCTGATAAATCTGGCGAATCATCCGGTTTTGACTCACCTTCTGAAAGGAATTATCCGTGAAGAATCCGCCCACACGCAGTTTTATTTCAACATCGCGCGGCTGGAACTGCGAAAATCGCCGTTCGCTCAAAAACTGTCGCGTTTTGTCGTCAATAAATTCTGGTCGCCCGTCGGTCAGGGCGCAAAATCCGTCGCCGAGACGAATTACACCATCGCTACGCTTTTCGGCGGGAGCGATGGATTGGATTGGGTTGACCGCAACATTTCGCAGCGCATCCGCCGGTTGCCCGGTTTCGGCAATCTGACGAAGATAAACGAAACCACACAGGCGATAAACGCGGCTTACGGCTCGGCTGTTTAACTCTTTCTCCCTACAGGGCACGCCGAAGAGCATAGAGATTTTTTAAAGAGAAGCCTATCTATCCCGTAAATTTTCTTTCTCTGTGCTCTTCGGCGCGCGCTGTGGTCAATCAATTCTTCTGCGCGAAATCCCGCATAAACTCGACCAGTCTTTCAACGCCTTCTTTAGGAAAAGCGTTGTAAATCGAAGCGCGGATGCCGCCGACGCTGCGATGCCCTCTTAATCCGTCCAAACCCTGCCGCGCGGCTTCGGCGCAGAATTTTTCCGTCAATTCGTCCGAAGGCAGGCGAAACGTGACGTTCATCAGCGAGCGTGCCCGGCGGTCGGCGTGACCGCGATAAAAACCGTCGCTCGCGTCAATAGCCTCGTAGAGAATCTTCGCCTTTTCCTCGTTCAGCCTTTGCATCGCCGGAACGCCGCCTTTTGCCCTGAGCCATTCGCAGACCAGCGAGACGATGTAAATTCCCCAGGTGTTCGGCGTGTTGAGCATCGAATCGTGCTCGGCAATGGCGCGATAATCGAGCATCGAATGCTGGTTTTCAGGGATTTTTTCCAGCAAATCCTCACGCGCGACGACGAGCGTGATGCCGCTCGGACCGATATTTTTCTGCGCTCCGGCGTAAATCAGAGCGTATTTTGAAACGTCGAACGGCTTTGACAGGATATTCGACGAGGCGTCGCAGACGATTGCCGCGCCTTTCCCGTCCAATTCGTATTTGAACTCGACGCCTTCAATCGTTTCGTTGGAAGTGTAATGAACGTAATCGGCAGCGGGCGAAAAATCCAGCTCGTCCTGCGCCGGAACCGATTTAAAGCCGCCGTTTTCGCCCGAAAAAATAACGTTTACATTGCCGCATTTTTTCGCCTCTTTGACGGCTTTGACGCCCCACGCGCCCGTCACGATATAATCGGCGGAAGTTTTGAGGAAATTCAACGGAATCATCGAAAACTGCAAGCTCGCGCCGCCTTGCAGAAACAGGATTTTGTAGTTGGCGGGAACATTCAGAAGCTCGCGGATGCCTTCGCGCGCGCTTTCCAGCACCGGCTCGAAATGCTTCGAGCGATGGCTGATTTCCATCACGCTCATCCCGATTCCGTTCATCGAGAGCAGCTCGCTCTGCGCTTTTTCCAGAACCTCCGCCGGCAAAACGGCTGGACCGGCGCTGAAATTGTAAATTCTTTCCGTTTTCATAAAAAATATTTTGCCACAGAGGGAAAGAAGGCAAAAGGCAAAAGGTAAAAGGCAAAAATGAAAGAAAGCCGTTTTCTTAATTTTGCCTTTTACCTTTTGCCCTTTGCCTTACCTTATCGGTTTTTCTTCTCGATTTGCGGGCGCAGGACGCTGCTGACGGCGCGCGTCACGATGCGGTTCGGCACGAGCGTTCCGAGCACCGAGCCGATATAGTTCGTCCAGCCTGAAACGACGTTTGCCTGCCCGCGGCGCGCGGCGCTCAGAGCCGTTTCGACGACTTCTTCCGGCGTCTGCATTCCCTTCATCTGGAGCGGTTTCGCATCGGCGACGGCGAAAAAATTCGTGTCTGTCGGTCCGGGGCAAAGCGCCGTGACGGTGATTCCGTGCGGGCGATTTTCCTCGGCAAGCGCTTCGGAAAAAGACGTGACGAAGGCTTTCGTCGCCGCGTAAGTCGCCATAAACGGCACGGGCTGAAAGCTCGCCGACGAGGAAACGTTGATAATCGTCCCGCTTTTGCGCTCGCGCATTTTTTGCAGGTAGCGATGCGTCAGGGCGACGAGCGCCGAAATGTTCAGCCGAATCATTCCGAGTTCTTTTTCGAGTTCGAGGCGCGCAAAATCGCCCATCGAGCCGAAACCGGCGTTGTTTATCAGCCAGTCAATCTCGAACGCGTGCCGCTCGGTTTCCTCGAAAAGCCGCCGGTCGGCGTCCGCTTCGGTCAAATCCAGCGCGACGTAATGCGCCGTGATTTCGTGCCGCAGCATCAGTTCGTCGCACAGCTCGTGAAGCGTTTTTTCCGAGCGCGCGACCAGAACCAGGTTGTGTTTTTCCCGCGCCAGCCGCCTTGCAAACGCTTCGCCGATGCCGCCCGACGCGCCCGTTATCAATGTCGCTTTCATAAATCCGTGTCCGCCGCCGTTAAAATTTCCTCGTCAATCTATCTTAATCAATCAGCGTCCCGCGCCGAAGCGGAAGAAGCGAGCGGCGGCAAAACGCAAAAGCAGCGCGAAATTTATTTTTTTTCATTTCGGGAATCTGCTTAGAAATTCGTCTTTCGTAATCGCGTAAAGGACGCATTCCATACCGAAATGCGTCGTGTTTTTCTCGTAGCGCATTCCGCATTTTTCCATAATGCGCCACGAGCCGACGTTGTCCGGGTGAGCGAGCGCGACGATTCGCTCCGCGCCGATGTTTTCAAAACCGTAGCGCAGCCAGGCGAGCGCGCATTCATAGCCGATGCCGCGTCCCCAGAATTCTTTTTTCATCCCGTAGCCGACCTCGATTTCGCCGGTTTCACCCAGCGGCTGCAAGCCGCTCCAGCCGATTATCTCGCCCGTTTCCTTCCAAATCACCATACACATTCCGAAGCCGTGTTTCTCGTGGCATTCCAGATAAAACTTCATCCGCTCGGCGATGGCTTCCGGGTTCTGCATTCGCGCGCCGCCGAGATATTTGTTGACCTCGTCGCCCTCGCGCGTCGCAATCAACGCGTCCAAATCGCCGGGCGTAATCCGGCGCAGAATTAATCTTTCGGTTTCCAACATAAATTAAAGTCGAGGAGAGTCGAGAGTCGCTGGT
>JALZHR010000339.1 GCA_030860665.1 Acidobacteriota bacterium | reverse complement strand
TCGTAGAGCACCTTGACGTAGCGCGAGCCGCCTTCCATTCCGCCGCCGCCGAATTGCGCGGCATCCGCCGCCGCATTCGCCGATTCGCGAAAATTCGCAATTTCGGCGTGGCGCGCCTGGATTTTCTGCAAAATCGGGCGCACGACGGGAATCAGGTCGCTGGCTTCACTCGGCGTAAATAGTTTCATCTGTCGTCGGTCACGCGGATAAAATCCGCGAGGCTCTTGTCGTCGTCGTCGGCTTCGGCGTAATTCGGCGGCTCGATGTTGATTCCGCGCGTGATGCGCGAGAAATCGCCGGAAGAGCCGTGATTCTGGTCAATAACGGCGGGCGGCATCTCTTCCGGCGGCACGAAGGACGGAATTTCGTAACGCTCGCTGGTAATATCTTTTCTGACCAGCTCGGCGATATCGCCCAAGTCGATGAAAAAATCCGCCACGTCTATCAGGCGCGGCGCGGTGTTCGAGCGAAAGCCCGCGACCTCGACGCGGCAGCCCTTGTAGGCGACGGCGTTGACGGCGTAAACGAAATCCTCGTCGCCCGAAACCAAAACGGCGGTGTCGTATTTCTCGGCAAGGCTGAGCATATCGACGGCGATTTCCACGTCGAGATTCGCCTTGCGCGTGCCGTCGTAAAACGTCTTCAGCTCTTTCTGCACGACGCGAAAGCCGTTGCGCCGCATCCATAAAAGAAATCCTTGCTGGCGTTCCGCGCCCGCGTCGACGCCCGTGTAAAAGAAAGCGCGCAGCAGCCGCCCGTCGCCGAGCAGAACGCGCAGCAGCTTGTTGTAATCTATGTCAATATTATGAAAACGCGCCGCGTGAAAAAGATTATTCCCGTCGATAAAGACGGCAACGCGACCGCGATTCCCGAAATGCCAGGAAGCCGTAGCAGTTTCAATCTGCATTTTTGATAACCCTCTTTGATAAAAAATGACAGCCGGCGGGCATTTCCGAAAAGAGAGTTTGAATTCCGTCTGGTTAAAAGATTGATAAAAACTTTTCAAATAGCTGAAAATATGGACTAATTTAATAATATTCTCTTTCGCGCCCGAGCTGTCAAAAAACAATAAAAAACGATTCGGATAACTCCTTATAGTCTGCCGTTTAACCAGTGAATCGGTCAAGCGAAAATTAACCGGCAGATTTCAAAATTATCGTATAATCGAAAAGCGATGGAAAAAAAAAGCGAACAAATTCACGCCGACCAGTGGTTAAAGGACGTTTCAGCGGACGAAGCCGGAATTCAGGGCTTCAAGCCCGAAGAAATGATTGCCTGCCCGCGCTGCCAGCGGAAAAGCCCGCCGACGCGCCTGAAATGCTTTTACTGCGGCGCGGAGCTGCCCGTTTCCGCCGAGCAGGCGGAATTTATCAGACCGCAGCCGCGGCGGATGGAGTCTTGGGAAAAAGCTTTCAACCTGATTCTTTTGCCAAACGCTCAACAAACCTGTGATGACGCAGCTTTAAGGGAAGTTGCCGCGATGACGCGTCTGGAAACGGAAGATTTGCGGAAATTAATCGAAGCGCAAAAGCCGCTGCCGCTGGCGCGCGCCGATTCCGAAAGGGAAGCCGAAATCATCGCGAAAAGATTGAGCGAAATCAATTTTGAAAGCTTGGTTTTGAGCGACGACGAAGATTTGAAAATCGAAATTGTCACGCGCCGCCTGCGCAGAATCGAGTTTTACGAAGACAAACTCGTTCTGATACTTTTCAACTCGGACGAAATTGCGGAAATCCGGCGCGAGGATTTAAGCTTAATCGTCACGGGCGCGATGTTCGAGCGGCGCATCGAAGCGAGCGGGCAACGCAAAAAACGCGAGAATCAAATTCGCGAAACGACCGAAACCAGCGCCGACGAGCTTTTAATCGACATTTACGGGAAAGATGATTCAATCGGCTGTCGAATCATTTCCGGCGGCTTCGATTTTTCCTGTCTCGGCGCGGAAAAAGCGATGCTGGCGCGCGAAAATATGCGAAAGCTGGTCGAAAAACTGCGCGCCTTTGCGCCGCCCGGGGCAAAATTCGTCGGCGATTACCTGCAAGTCAGGGACGTTCTGGGAAAAGTCTGGGAAGTCGAGGAAAAACAGGATTCGCGCGGGCTGCAAAGAAAAGGCTTCGGGCGTTTCGATTTCGGAAGCGTAACGACGATTAATAATCTGAATCAATTTACCAAATATTCGCGCCTGCAACGGCATCTGATATGAAGAAGAACAAGTCGAGAGTCGAGAGTCGAGAGTCGAGAGCGGGAAAGGGAAACCGGAAGCCGGGAGAAGGAAGCCGAAAGTCTGGAGAGGAAGGGCGAAGAAGCGAGAAAAGATTCGAGCGGCGCGATTCGTTCGCTCGGCGAGAATCGCGCGAACCGAAGGAAAACAACTCGCGCTTTTCGGAATCCGACTCTCGACCCTCGACTCCCGACTCGCGACTCGTTTACGGCGTTTTGCCCGTTCTGGAAGCTTTGCGCGCGGGCGCTCGGAAAATCGAGAAAGTTTTTTTCGCCGAGGGCGCGCACGAGAAACGCTTGCAGGAAATTTACGATTTGTCGCGGCAGGCGGGAATTCCTTTTCAGAGAATTCCGCGCCGGGATTTCTCAAAGTTCGTCGAGCCGGGCGCGAATCATCAGGGCGTCGCGGCGTTTGTCGCGGCGGCTGAATACGTCGATGCGGACAGATTGATTGAGGAAATCACGGCGAAGGAAAATTCGCTTTTCGTGATTCTGGACGGCGTCGAAGACCCGCGAAATCTGGGCGCGATTTTGCGGACGGTCGAATGCGCGGGCGCGGACGGCGTTTTTATTCCCGAACGCCGCGCCGCCGGTCTGACCGAAACGGTCGCGAAATCGTCGGCGGGCGCGACCGAATACGTGAAAGTGGCGAAGGTCGGAAATATCAATCGCTTGATTGAGGAGTTGAAAGAGAATAACATTTGGGTTGTCGGCACGAGCGGCGAAGCCGAAAGCGTCTACACCGAATG
>JALZHR010000307.1 GCA_030860665.1 Acidobacteriota bacterium | reverse complement strand
CGTTTTATCTACGCTGCACACTATCGACGCGGCGAAAACCGTTGACCGCATCATCGGTCTGTATCCGAAAAACGAGGAAAGAATCATCCGGATGCGGCTGGCGCAGACGTTTCGTTATATCATCTCGCAGCGCCTGATTCCGAAGGCGGACGGGAAAGGACGCGTGGCGGCGGTCGAGATTTTAAAATCCAACCCGCGCACGCGCGAGTATATCGAGCGCGGCGAGAGCGACGGCAAAACTTTGCTGGACGCGATGCGCGACGGCGAAATCGACGGAATGCAGGATTTCGACACGGTGATTCGCCGGCTGATTGAACAGGAACTTATTACGCTCGAAGACGGTCTTTCCTTTGCGACGAACCAGAACAACCTGCTGCTGCAACTCAAAGGGCTTTCCTCGACCGAAGATTACGCCAACGCGCACAAGCAGGCGCAGACCAACGCGGCGGTCACCCTGCCGATTCCGCCGCCCGCGCCGAAAAACTCGGTGCTCGATATGATTGAGTAATATAATTTTAGATTTTAGATTTTAGATTTTCGATTGAAAGCGGAATTCGGCTTTCAGCCGAATACAATAAATTAAAAGTTTCCTTATCCAATCTAAAATCTAAAATTTGAAATCCAAAATCCAAGAATATGATAATACGCTGCGATAATTGCTCGGTTTCTCTGCAACTCGACGAATCGAAAACGCCGAACGGGAATTTTACGGTTCGCTGCCCGCGCTGTCAGAATCTGATTCGCGTGGCGGGCGGCAAAGGCGCTGCTTCGACCATTAACCAGTTGAAGGAAAACACGCCCGCTCCGGCGATGCCCGACGGCGCGCAGGAATTTAAGACGAAGGAATCCGAATTCGAGATAAATCACGCTTTGCGCTCGCTGCTTTCGGCTTTGCAAAGGGAAAACACGGTTCTGGACGCCAGCGACGCGGCGGACGAAAAACCGCGCCGCGTTTTGCTCTGTCTCGGGCAGCATCGAGACCGCGTCGCCAAGCTGATGGCTGAAGCGGGCTATAAAGTTTACCTGGCGCAGACGCCCGCGCAGGCAAACGAGCGAATGCGCGAGGGCAAAACCGAAATCCTGATATTCTCGCCCGATTTCGCGGCGGAATTCGGCGGAGCGACGATTTTGCAGCAGAAGATGAACTCGATGTATTCGTCCGAGCGCCGCCGCGTGTATCTGGTTTCGCTCGAAGACACCGGCACGACGCTCAACGCTCACGAAGCCTTTCTGCGAAATCTGAATTTAATCGTCAACACCGGCGACGTCGAGCAGCTGCCGCTGATTTTAAACCGTGCCCTGCGAGATTTTAACGATTTGTATTTTTATTATAATAAAGCTGTGGGCGTCGCTTCGATTTAAAACTTGCGGAAATGCCGGGCGGAAAGCGCTAATCGAATTCCGGCAGAACGGAAATTATTCTTTGTAGTCTTTTGTTTGTTCGATAACCGCGACATAAGGAAATTTCGCGCCGGGTCGAAAGTAATATCGAGATAAATCCCGGCGGCGGACCGAGCCGGGCGCTTTTAAATAAATCGCCCGCGCCCGGGTTGATAATGTCCGGTTAAAAAAGGATTTGTGAGCTTTTCGCGTCCGATGGTCGTTTCCGGTCCGTGACCGGAATAAACCGTCACGTCGTCGCCGAGCGCGAGGATTTTGTTCGTAATCGAATCCATTAATTGCTCGTAGCTGCCGCCGGGCAAATCCGTCCGCCCGATAGAGCCTGCAAACAAACAATCGCCGACAAAAACCTTTCTTTCGCGCTCTTCAAACAAAACGACGTGACCGCGCGTGTGACCGGGACAATGCAAAACCCTGAAACGGAGCTTGCCGACCTCGTAAATCTCGCCGTCCTGCCATCTGCGCGTGATTTCGGGCGGATTTTCGTATTCAAAACCGAGATTTGCCCAAGCCGCGCGCGGAATGCCGAGCGCCTGCGGCTGTTCGGGCAGCAGATAATATAAATCTTCGTCGTCCCTGTGCAAAAGAATTTCCACATGTGGAAAACTTTTGTGTAAATCGGTCGTGCCGCCGATGTGGTCGAGGTGCGCGTGCGTCAGGGCGACGGCTTGCAGCCGTAAATCGTTTTTATTCAGATATTCGGCAATCAGGTCGGCGTCCGCGCCCGGGTCGACGCAGATTGCGCGGCGCGTTTCCCCACACGCCAGAACGCGCGTGTTTTGCTGAAATGCGGTGGTGACAAAAGTTTCGATAATCATTCTCTACCACGTAACTCTGACCAAAGTCCGGGATTTGTTTTCCGGGTCAGGAATCGTTAAAAAGTTCGTTCCGGTCTGAATCTGCACGCAATTTTCACAATCCTTTTCTATGACGTCGCCCGGTTCGCCGACGCTGATTGCTTCATCCTCTTCGGTTTTCCAGATGTAAGCGCCGCTTTTGGCGACCAGCAAGCCCTGAAAGACGACCGTATCGGCTATTTTCTTTTTTAAGTCGATAAAGAAATGCTCGAATTCCGCGACGTGAACGAAAACGTAATCTTCGTGGCGAAAAACGAGAGCGTTCTCAATCAATTTCCCTTTAAAGAAAACTTTGGCTGTTTTTACTTTGCTCCAGTTATATTTCGGTAAAAGCCTGTAGCCGCTGACGTCGAAAAGCGTGTTGGGAACTTCAAAGGAAATTTCGTGTAAACGCTGGATGCTGCTTCTCTGCGGGCTGAGTATCTGGATGATTGTAATAAGATTTTTTTTGTTTAAATTGGCGTATATAAAGACTTCCTGTGCAAATTCTTTACTTTTGGCTTGTATTTTCAGAAGCTTCTCGCCGTCGAGCATAACGGTTCCGAGGGCGTCGAAGGAAATGTCGGCAAATCCGAGCAGGTCGGTCGGGTTCAGCGGCGCGGTCGCGCTGATAAAAGGCTTTGCGATTCCGGCGATTTCTTCGTAAGTCTTATCCTGGTTGAGTCTTAATCGGGGCTTGTTCGGTTCGCTTATTACCACCACGAAACCCGTATCGTATCTGTATTTTTTGCCTTTGCGCGCGACTTTTCCGGCGGCGCTGAACCCGCTGACGCTGCGGGCGGAAAAATACGATTCGATGGCGGTGAAATCGGGCTGGTTAGCAACAATATCTCTCGGAGAGAGTTTTTTTTCCTCTTCCGTCAAAGGATTTAAAACGGGTTCGTTCGATTTCTCCTGCGGGTTGCCGTTTTGCGCGCTCGCCGAAACGAAACAGAAAAATGTTATTAAACAAGCCGAGAAAAAGATTCTTTTATTAATTTTCATTGCATATTCCTTTAGCCGCCGAATCGTTCCAGATATTTTTCCGCATCGAAATTATCCGTCTTTCTATCGCGCAAAACAAATAAAATCGCCTGCCGGTAAGTTTCCGCCGTCGGCTTGCCGCCGCTCGTAAAGCACGGCGTTTCGATTTCGGAAAGGCTCAGATAGCTGACCAGAACGCTCAGCAGCATCCACAAAAGCGTCTCCTCGCGCGTTCCGAGCGGGTTGTGCCGATGGATGCTTTCGCCGTCTTCGAGGATTCCGGCGCAGATTCGCGCAAATTCCTTTTCGCTGATTTTCGTCATACTTCACAGAGTATCAAGTTTAATCGCCGGAACGTATTTCGTTCAAACTGACTGACTCGTTTTCAAACACAAGATTTAAAAAGCCGCCCTGATGTATGTAAAGCGAACACAATATTTATACCAAAAACTTATGTCAAATCACTTTATTCTTGAAATACTTAGACTTAAAAAAAAATCGATTTAAGCCTGCGCTTTGGCACATTGCTTGCTCAAGTACGCGACACGGAAGGCATTAGACGGACGCTCGGATGAGTATATGGCGGCGGGGGCAGAAGGCGGCGGGCTTTCTGCCAAAGCTGATAAGGGGGAATTACGCGAATGCAAATGGTTTCGTTGGAAAATGTGCTTCAGGATGTAAAGAATAAGGTTGACCAAACTGTGTTTGGCGAAAAGGTCGGACTTATAGGAAAGTTGTTCGGATGCTGGCACGAAGATTTGAGCCGCCCGTTTGTGCAGAACAACACGGCTTACAGAACTTGTCTGAATTGCGGCGCGAGAAAGCAGTTCGACACGCAGACGTTAAAAACTCACGGCGCGTTTTATTATCCGCCGATTGTGAAAAAAGTGTGCTGAACGAGAAAGCACGAAAACGATTTTGAAAGAATTTGAGAAACGCATCTGATTTGTTTCGTTTGATAACACAGGCTCAGGTTTTGATTATTTGCTCCTTATAATTATATCCCGAGCCTGTGTTTCTCAAATTTCCTTTCATTGCAGCCGAAACCGAAGCTCTGAATAAGGGCTTCGGTTTCTTTTTATCGAATCATTTCCTCATACATCAGGTAATGCGACTGCTCCATTCCTAATTTCTCGTAAACCTTTTGCGCTCTGGCATTTTCCTTTTCCACGTAAAGGCGAAAGCCGCAGACGTTTTTCGCCCCGGCGGCTTTTTCCCGGACGAATTCGTAAAGCCTGCGGTAAATCTTCTGCCCGCGAAAATCCGGCAGAACGTAAACGCTCTGAATCCACCAGAACCACGAGTTGCGCCAGTCGCTCCATTCAAACGTGACCATCAAGCCGCCGACGATTTCGCCCTCGTCGCTTTCGGCGACGACGTAGAAGCCTTTTTCCGCGTCGCCGTCGCCGCTGTCGAAAACCGCTTCGACGCCGCCGGTCAAAATCGCCCTGTCCAGAAGTTTTCCTTCGGTTTCCTGCGCCATCGCCTGGTTGAATTCGATCATCGCGGGCGCGTCCCGCCTGTCTGCCATGCGAATTAAAATTTTATTATTCATAAATCCTGCCTTGACGTTTCGGTTCGAGCCAACTACTCTGAAATGTTTGTGATTTTTAACAAAAGGAATCATATCAGCAATCGATGAAACTTCGTATTCTTTATCACGGAAACTGCTTCGACGGCGTTTCTTCCGCCGCCTTTTTTACGAAATTCTACCGCTCGAAAATCAACCCGAACTCGGAAATCGAATACCAGCCGATGGCACACCGCGCCGGGAATCTTTTCGACCCGGCGTCGCTCGCCTCGGACGGCGAAAACGCGATTGTCGATTTTAAATATTCGGCGGACGAGCGTGTGACGTGGTGGTTCGACCATCATCAATCGGCGTTTCTGACCGAAGCGGACGAGCGGCATTTTCGCGCCGACGCGAGCGGGAAAAAATTTCTCGACACCGAGAGCAAATCCTGCTGCGAATTTATCGCGCGCGTGGCGGAAGAAAAATTCGGTTTTCGCGACGGCTCGCTCGATGAAATGGTCGAATGGGCGCACATCATCGACGGCGCGCTCTATGAATCGCCCGCGCAGTGCGTCGAGCTGCGCTCGGCGGCGCTGAAGCTGATGCAGGTTATCGAAGGCGAAAAAGACCCGCGATTCGTCGAAAAAATCATCCGCGATTTAACGGAAAAATCGCTCGACGCAGTGGTCGAAAGCGAGGAAGTGCAGGCGAAACTGAAGCCGATTCTGGAGCAGCACTGGCAGACGGTCGAGCTTATCAAACGGAAATCGAGCTATTCGCGCGGCGTCGTCAGCTTCGATTTGGTCGAGGACGGAACGGAAGGCTACAACAAATTCATCCCGTATTATTTCTACCCGCAGACGACCTACAACGTCGCCGTCACGCGCAGCCATTTCCGCACGAAAATCTCGGTCGGCTCGAACCCGTGGTCGCCGCGCCCGCGCCTGCACAACATCGCCAAAATCTGCGAACGCTACGGCGGCGGCGGTCACGCCGTCGTCGGCGCGGTTTCCTTGCCGCCGGAAGACGTCGAGCTGGGCAGAAAATATATGCGCGAGATTATCGAAGAATTGCAGTTTGAAACCGATTAGCCATTAGCTGTTAGCCATTAGCAATTAGCAAGCGGCTAACAGCTAATCGCTAACAGCTAATGGCTAAAAACCAATGGACTCGATTGACTGGAAAATTTTAAAGGAATTGCAGCGGGACGCGCGCGTCAGCTATGCCGAACTCGGACGGCGCGTGGGTTTGACCACGCCCGCCGTTATCGAGAGAGTCAGAAAGCTGGAAGACGCCGGAATTATCACGGGTTATCGCGCGGAAATCGACGCGGCGAAGGTCGGGTTGCCGATAACGGCGTTTATCCGGATGAGCATCACGGGCGTCGATTACAGCCGCATTATCGAAGTCGCCGAAGGCGCGCCGGAAGTTCTGGAATGTCATCGCGGCACGGGCGGCGACTCGTTTATTATGAAAGTCGCCGTTTCCAGCGTCGAGCATCTGCAAAACCTGATTGACCGCCTGACGCCTTACGGCATCACGACCACTTCCATCGTCCTTTCCTCGCCCGTCAAAAGCCGTGTGATTGAAAAACAGGATTAGGAGTGAAAAGAGGCGAAAAGGGCGAAAGAAAATCAGCCGCAGAGAGCACAGAGAAAAACAGAGAATTAACCACGGATTTACACAGATAAACACAGGATGATTTAACAGGATAAAAGGAATAAAGGCGGGCTTTGCGGCTCGATAAAATTCATTTCTTATCCTTACTTTATTTTTATCCGAGTTAATCTGTGTAAATCTGTGGTCGAGTTTTCTCAAAAATCTCTGTGTTCTGCGGCGGCTAAATTTTCTTAATTTCTTTCAGGTTCTTTTTGTGTCTTTTCGCTCCTAAAACCTTTCTCTCGCTCAGATAAAAATGCCAGAGCAGACGCGCGGCGACGGCGCGCAGCGGTTTCCATTTTTCCGCGATTCGCTGAAATTCGTCGGAACCGGGCGCGCGCTCCAGATTTTTCAGATTCTTCCACGCGACGTGCAGCGCCAAATCGCCTTTCGGCATTACATCGGCGCGCAAACCAGCCATCAGCAGATAAATGTCCGCAGTCCAATCGCCGATGCCTTTTATCTTTTTCAATTCATGTCTGGCTTCGTCGTCCGGCAGGTTTTCGAGCGCTTCCAAATCCAGATTTCCCGCCAGCAACGCTTTTGCCAGCTCGCGCGCGTAGACGATTTTCTGGCGGCTGAAATAAGCCGCTTTCATTTCTTCGTCGGACAAACTTAAAACGCCTGCGGGCGTAATTTCGCCGCCGAGCCTTTCCTTCAGCTTATTAAACGCCGCGAGCGCCGAGGCGAGCGAAACCTGCTGTTCCAGGATGATATGAACGAGCGTGGCAAAATTCGGCTCGCGCTGCCAGAGCGGTGGCGTCCCGTAATTCTGGAAGATAAAAGCTAAATCGGAATTGGTTTCGGCTAGTTTCCGGCAGGCGGCGATAAGTTTTTTTTCGTCGAGAGTCTCAATCATAAAAAGGCGGCGAAAAATTTTCTGCTTTCCGTTAAGATTATCATATACTTTGAAACGGTTTATGAAACTGATTTTTTCGCTTCTTTTAGGATTGTCGATTTTCGGCTTAACCTGCGCAGCGCAAAGCGTTTGCCCCACTGTTACGCCGAGCGAATCGCCCGCTTTGTTCAACCTGAAGCTGGGAATGACGCCCGCCGAAGCGCGGAGCGTTTTGGGAAAAAGCTTGAAAATCAAAAATAAACGAGGCGGCGAATACACGTTTTTCGAGAACTTTATCGAAAAGCCCGCGCCCGTTTCTCTAACCGGCGTCCGCGCGCTTTATCTGAGATTTTTTAAAGGCTCGCTTTACCAAATCGAGATTTTCTACGAAGGCGAAACAGGCGGCGCGCAGACACTGGAAAGTTTTATCAATCTGCAAGCGGCGAAATTAAATCTTCCGCCGCCGGAATTGTGGAAAATCAAATACGGCATCGCCGAAATAAACTGCGGCGCGTTTTCCGTCGAGGCGGATAATTTCTTAAATCCGCGCCTGCAATTGAGCGACGAAACCACGCTGAAAGAAGTCGCGGAAAAACGAAAGAAAGATTAGCTCGGTCTCGCTTTCGCATTGTTTCGGACAACCGGACTCCGGCAGCTTCGGGGCTTATTTTATTGCTGCGCCAATCTGATTTGCTCAACCGCGCCCGGATTTTCCAGTGCCGACAAATCGCCGGCGTCTTCGCCTAAATATGCCGCGCGGATAACGCGGCGCATCACTTTGGTGTTGCGCGTTTTCGGCAGCGCGGCGACGAAATGAATTTTCGAGGGCGCGAGCGGCTTGCCCATATCTCTGGCGACGATTGCTTTTAATTCCGATTCGAGATTTTCCGTGATTTCGCCGCCGGTTTTCAAAACGCAGAAGGCGACCATCGCCGTGCCTTTCATCTCGTCGGAGACGCCGATGACGGCGGCTT
>JALZHR010000288.1 GCA_030860665.1 Acidobacteriota bacterium | reverse complement strand
GCATTATCGCACAGACAATAAAATTTTCCGCATTGCCAATCTAAAATCTAGAATCTAAAATCTAAAATAACAATGTCCGAAGCAGCGAAAAAATTTCACGAAGAAGAGGAAATCGGGAAAACCTACGATTTGCGCGTCATTCGCCGCCTTTTGCGTTATCTGAAACCGTATTGGCGGCTGGCGGTCGCCGCGCTGGTTCTGACGCTTTTGAGCAATATTCTGCTGAGCCTTCAGCCGCGCTTTACGCAGTGGGCGGTCGACGATTACATCGTGCCGAAAAACGTGGACGGCATCTGGCTGTTCGCCTTCGCCTTTTTCGCTTTGTTCCTGTTCCGGTTTATTTTCAGCTATTTTCAGGAAATTCTGGTCAACCACGTCGGTCAGCGCGTGATGTTTGATTTGCGCACCGAGATTTTCACCAAGCTGCAAAACCAGGAAGTCTCGTATTACGATAAACATCCGGTCGGGCGCATCATCACGCGCATTACTTCGGACGTCGATGCGCTGAACGAGCTTTTCACGTCGGGCGTGATTGACGTTCTGGGCGATTTGGTGATTATTTTCGCCATCGTCGGCGTGATGTTCTGGACGGACTGGCGGCTGGCGCTCGTCACGCTCATCACCGTTCCGCTGTTGTTTGCGGCGACGAACTGGTTCCGGAAACACGCGCGGCGCGGCTTCGACCGCGTCCGGACGCGGACGGCGAAGCTCAACGCCTTTTTGCAGGAACATATTTCCGGCGCGCAGACCGTGCAGCTTTTCAACGCCGAATCCAAAGCGCAGAAACGCTTTCACGACATCAACGACGATTACCGCGCGGCGAATATCGAGACGATTTATTACTACGCGATTTTCTACCCGCTGGTCGATTTTATCAGCGCCGTCGGCATCGCGGCGGTGATTTTCGCTTACGGTTACGAATACCTGGCGATTGTCGGCGCGGGCGGAACGCCTTTGACCATCGGCGTGCTGGCGGCTTTCATCCAGTATTCGGGAATGCTTTTCCAGCCGATTCGCGACCTTTCCGACAAGTTCAACATCTTTCAGGCGGCGATTGTCGCCTCGCACCGGATTTTTATTTTGTTCGATTTGCCGGTTCAAATCCGCACGCCCGAAAAGCCGAAAAAGCAGGGCAAAGCCGTCGGCGACATCGAGTTTCAAAACGTCTGGTTCGCTTATAAAAAAGAAGACTGGGTTTTAAAGGACGTTTCCTTTACGGTCAAAGCGGGCGAATCAATCGCGCTGGTCGGCGCGACCGGCTCGGGCAAAACGACCGTGACGAACCTGTTGATGCGTTTCTACGACGTGCAGAAAGGCAGGATTCTGCTGGACGGCGTCGATTTGCGCGACTGGGATTTGCAGTCTTTACGCGAAAATTTCGCGGTCGTTTTGCAGGACGTTTTTCTTTTCAGCGGCACGATTGAAGACAACATCAGGCTCGGCAAAAAGGAAATCGCCGACGAGCGAACGCAGTGGGCGGCGCGCGAGGTTCACGCGGCGGAATTTATCGAGCGGCTGGAAAACGGCTATAAAACCGAGCTGAAAGAACGCGGCGCGGGGCTTTCGGTCGGGCAGAAACAATTAATCAGCTTTGCGCGCGCGCTGGCTTTCGACCCGAAAATTCTCGTGCTGGACGAAGCGACCAGCTCCATCGACACGGAAACCGAGCAATTGATTCAGCAGGCGGTCGAGCGAGTGATGCGCGAGCGCACCTCGTTCGTCGTCGCGCACCGGCTCTCGACGATTCAGAACTGCGACCGGATTCTGGTTTTTCATCACGGCGAGCTGCGCGAAAGCGGAACGCATCACGAATTGCTCGCCCTGCGCGGTCTTTACTGGCGGCTCTATCAACTGCAATACGCCGACCGCGCCGCGGCGACCGAAACGCCCGAACTGGCGAATCCGGCTCTGAGCCAGACGTAGATTGCTATGCGAAATCGCAAAATTCGTTTATAATTGCGGTCATAGTTCTTCAAGATGTCATCTGCTGCCGAAACAAATCAAACCGACGAGCTGCTGAACCGGTGCGACCCCCTTATCGAAGAAGTCTTCGCGCGCTGCGAGGAAAACGCGCCGAATTTCGCCGTTCGTCTCGAATGCTTTAAGGAATCGCTGAAAAAAACCGCGCGCAAATACCTGTTTGCCGATGCGGCTAATCCGCCGACTGTCGAAGAAATCTGCCTGTTTTTCCGCGAGATTCAAGCCACCGATTTGTTTATGGCGATTGCCTGCGCCAACGGCAACGAGCGCGCGTGGTGGGAATTCGACCAGCAGCATCGCGCTTATCTGGAACGCGTCGCGCGCCACCTGGCAAGCTCGGAAATGAACGCGCAGGAAGTTATCGACACGGTTTACGTAGAGCTTTACGGCACGCGCGTCGTCGACGGTGAGCGTGTTTCAAAATTTGCGACCTACAGCGGGCGCGGAAGCCTGCGCGGCTGGCTGCGGACGGTCGTCTGGCATTCGCTGGTCGACCTTCACCGCACGAGCCACGATGAGGTTTCGCTCGACGAGATGACCGAAAAAGTCGGCGAGGGCTACACGCATTCGACCTTTGCCGAGCCTTCGCGCGGCGGCGAGGGCGAAATGCTCGACCACCTGACGCGCGAGCGTTACCGCAAAGCGACGCTGACGGCGATTGAAAACGCTTTCGGCTCGCTCGACAATCACGAAAAGCTTCTGCTGCTTTATTATCACGTCGAAAACTTAAAGCTGCGCGAGATTGCGCGCCTGGTCGAAGTGCCGACCTCGCCGCTGCGGTTCTGGTTTCAGAGAAAATCCGACAAGCGCGAGCAAAATCCGGCGACGCGGATTCACGAATCGACCATTATGCGCTGGCTGGAAAAGACTTACGCGAAAATTTTAAAGCTTTTCCGCGACGAGCTCGGCTCGAAGCTGAGCCTGAAGAGCGAAGAAATCGAGCTTTGTATGAAAATTGCGACGCAGGATTTGGCAAGCCCGAACCTATATCGAAATTTAATGACAACCGAAACGCCGAACATCGGCGTCTAAAATTGACCGATTAGCCGCCCGTTTAAGAAAGTTACGCAAATGTTGCGAAATTTTGCGTCTACTTCTCGGGAGGCTGGAAAATTATGATAAACAAGGGGAAAACGACAACGACGACGACAGAAGATTTAATGATTCAGGGACTGCTTGACAACTACCTGCGATTTCGCTCAGCAAGCACCGGGTTAAATAACGACCGACATTTGGACGACGACTCACTGACCGCCTTTGTCGAGGGTAATTTAAGCGAGCGCGAATCGACGCCGATTCTCAGCCATCTGGTTGACTGCTCTTTCTGCCGCCACGTGACGGCTGAACTGGTCAGGCTCGATTTTGCGTTTGCCGATGAAGAAGCGCCGGTCAGAGTCGCCGACAATGCGAACGCGCCGAGCAGCGTCTCGGACGTCCTGAATAATCTTCTTTCGCGCATTTTCGGAACCTCGGACAGCAGCGCCGTGCTCGCTCACCAGCAGCCGGAAGAAAAAGAAGATGAGGAAGAAGAGGATAAGCAGAAGGAATCCTAGATTTTCTTTAAATTAGAAAGGTTAGCCGAAGGCTCTTTTGTCAGAAGAGTCTTCGGCTAATCTTTTTTTACGAATTCGCTCATTTATTATGTAAAATAGCCCACCGGCTCACTTTAAGCCTATAATTTCCGTCATTGTAGAGTTATAATTCAACAAAACCTTCTAAATTTTTCTTTGCGAGGTTGGCAAATCTAAGTGACGGAAAACAATGAAACCTGTTCGCCGAAAAGTCGGCAACTCTCTGTTGAAAGAGTGGCGGCGGCGGATTTACCGACGCAAACCGGGAAATTTAAAATCATCGGCTACCGTTCGCTGACCAGTTCCGAGGAATTTGTCGTGCTGGTCAAGGGCGAGATGAACGCCGATGCTCCGACGCTCGTCCGCATTCACTCGCAATGCCTGACGGGCGACGTTTTCGGCTCAATCAAATGCGACTGCGGACCGCAGCTGCATCACGCGATGGAAATGATTGAAGCCGAAGGTCGCGGCGCTATCGTCTACCAGCAGCAGGAAGGTCGCGGCATCGGCATTATCAACAAGATTCGCGCCTACGCGCTTCAGGACGAAGGCGCTGACACGGTGGAGGCTAACGAAAAGCTCGGCTTTGCCGTCGATGCGCGCGAGTATCAGCAGTGCGCGGAGATTCTTTTCGATTTGGGGCTGTGTAAGGTGCGCGTGTTGTCGAATAACCCGGACAAGATTCACGCGCTGGAAGGAGCCGGTTTGCAGGTTCTGGAGCGCGTGCCGATTGAGGTGGAATCGGAAGAACCGGCGGCGCATTATCTGAAAGTCAAAAGAGAGAAACTGGGGCATCTTCTGAATGTCGCGGATTAATTTTGTAGGGGCTTTAGTTTTAACAAGGAGAGAAGCTATGAAAAAGCGTGGTTTAAAAAAAATATATGTGTTTGTTATGTTTGCCGCTTTAACAGTCTTTCTGCTGCCGGTCGCCGCCCGCGCGCAGGGAGGAAACAGCATTATGGGGCATATTTTCGGGCTTCAGCGCCAGCCGGTTCCCGACATCCACGTCGAGCTGATGGACGAATTTAACCGCACCATCGCCCGCACGCGCACTAATGGCGCGGGCTATTACGCCTTTTACCGGGTCGGTTCCGGCAGGTTCAAGATTCGCGCTTTGCCTTACGGAACTTATTACCAGGAACAGGAAGAAGAAGTCGAGATTCAGAATTTTTCGCGGCAAACGTCGTCCGGTGAGGTCGTCACGTCCGGCTTTAGCAACGAGCAAAAGGACATTTACCTGCGCCCGCGACGCGAGGCGGAAGCGATGTTGAGAAATGAAACGGTATTCGTCCAGGAAATTCCCGCCCAAGCCAAATCTCTCTATGAAAAAGCAGTCGACGATTTAAACAATAAAAGGGAAAAAGAAGGACTGGCAGGTTTAAAGTCAGCCCTGGAAATTTTTCCGAAATATTATGCGGCGCTTGAAAGACTCGGCACGGAATACGTCAGGCTGGGACATTTTGAAGCGGCTTATATTCTTTTGAGCGTCGCAGTTAATACAAATCCTCGCGGTTATAGAAGCTGGTACGGGCTTTCCTATTCTCTCTACTCTCTGAAAAAACCCAAGGAAGCGCTGGAAGCGTCTCAGAAAGCTATCGAGCTGAATGCTTTTGCCGCCGAGCCGTTATTACTGGCGGGCGTTATACTGCGACAAACCAAACGCTTTCAAGAAGCCGAAAAAAACTTTGTCAAGGCAAAAGAGCTGACGCGCGGAACGCTGTCGGAAGTTCATCGTCAGCTGGGTCTTTTATATGGCTACGACTTGAAACGATACCGCGACGCGGCGAAGGAATTAAGGGCTTTTCTGAAAGCGCAACCCGAATATAAGGATGCCGAAAACATTAAAAAACTTATTAAAGAGTTTGAAGATAAAGCCCAGGCGGCTAAGTCTACCGGCACGTCCGAATAAAAAAGAAGACGAAAGAAACAGGGGCGGG
>JALZHR010000256.1 GCA_030860665.1 Acidobacteriota bacterium | reverse complement strand
CTGCACAGCGCCGAAGCGGTTTACGCTGCGGAGACGGGAGCCGGAAACTGCGGCGATTTGCGCGAGCTGGCGCGCGAGCAGCTTATCAAAAGAGCGCTAGCCGACGGCGAGGAGCACGGCTATCGCTTCGCGGTCAGAAAACTCTCGCCATACGGCTGCGAGATTACCGCCACGCCGATTTCCGGCGGCGCGCGCTCCTTCTACATCGGCAATGACGGCGTGATGCGCGGCAAGGCGAAAAACGGCGCGCCCGCCGACAAAAACGACCCAACGCTTTAATAAAGGGTAAAGGGTAAAGGATAAGGGATAAAGGAATTTTAAGAGTCGAGCTGTGAACATTGAATACTGAGGTTGAAACTAACCTATTATTCAACATTCAAAACTCGACTCTTTTCTTCCTTTAGCCCTTATCCTTTACCCTTTACCCTTTATTTAATTTCTACCGTTTCGGGTTTCGGGAAAACGGTTTCGGCGAGAGTTTTGCGTTTTTTATTTTCGACGAAGAAATATTTAAAATAATCAATCATCGACCAGCAGGCGGTAATTACGGCGACCCAGAGCGCGCCGCGCCCGACCAGATAGCCGAAAACGCGCCAGTCGTTCATCGTCAGCGAAAAGCTGAAAAGATGCGCGAAAGCGGTTTGGACTTCGGCGACTTCCCAGAAGCGAAACGTCGGCAGACTCCAGCCGAAATTCGAGACCGGCGGATTTCCGGTCGCGCCCGCCACCAGCAACGCGACAATCGCCACGCATTGCGCCCACATTTTGATTTTTCCGCTTTTCTGCGCCGCCATCACGATGCCTTCGCTCGCGGCGACCGAGCGCAAGCCGGTAATGATAAACTCTCTGCCGAGAATCACGACGACCGCCCACGCGGGCGCGAGATGTTTTTCGACCAGCACGATGAGCGCGGCGGAAACCAGCAGCTTATCGGCAATCGGGTCGAGCAGTTTTCCGAAATTGGAAACCTGATTGCGCCGCCGCGCCAGATGCCCGTCCAGAATATCGGTAATCGAAGCGGCGAGAAAAATGGCGATGGCGAGCGCATAGCTGCTGACGCCGAACCACTCGTCGGCAAACGGCGTGAGCAAAATGACAACCAGCAGCGGAACCAGAACGATGCGCGCTAAAGTTAAATAATTCGGCAGGTTCACTCGATTTAAAAGCCTCTCAAGATAAAGTTTAGGCGCGCAAAAAAAACGTGTCAAGAATAAAGCCGGGCGACGCGGCAAAGATTTAATTTCCGGGCGAAGCAGCGCCGCCGGGCGGACGCCAAATCTATATAGCCGCTTTGCTCAAAAATAAGCGAAACGGTAAATTCCGCATTGTGAACTCTAAATTATGCCGGAAAGCATTATCCGAATTAATTTAGAATTCACAATGCGGAATTTAAAATTTTCTTTCCCTGAGTTTTGTGCAAAGCCGGTTAATCTATCTCCCGATGTAGTTATAGGCAATAATCCCGACGACTTTAATGGGCTTGCCGCAGACCAGTGTCGGCTTAAACAGGGATTTCTGGGCGGCTTTGACGGATTCTCTCATAAACGCCGTCGGTCCGGAATGCGGCATCGCGGCAATTACTTTTCCCTGCTCGTCTATAACGACTTTGACTTCAAACGTCCCGCCTAAGCGCGGCATTTCGCCCGTCCGAAGAGCAAGCGGGTAATTAGGCTTGACTAATTTGACGGCTTTTCCGTTGACTACACCGCCTTCTTTGGCGTTATAAATCACGCCCGGCAGCGCTTCGGTCGAGCCGTCGAGCGAGAGCGATTTTAAAACCTCCTGCCAGACCCAGTCGCCCTGCATACTTTCGCTGTCGGTTTTCATATAAACGACGGTCAGCGACCTGCCGCCCAGAATAAACGTGTAGGTCTCGCCCTGACCCGGCTCGTCTTTATAAGAGCCGGTATATCTCGTGCCGGGAATGTTCGCGCCGTTAAAGTCCATACAAACCAGCTCGTCGTCGGCTGGCTTGGCGGGCGTGCTCAATGATTTTGAGATACCGCTGCCGAAATTTGCGTGAATGTCATTCTGAAATTTATGAATTTTTCCGAAGTATTCCTGCGGAGTGCGCGGGCTGAGGATGACTATCAGGAGCGGGCGGTCTTTTTTCGACAACAGCAGGTGCTGCGTTTCGTCGGTGCTTTTGTCGGTCAGCGTCCAGTCAGCCGGATATTTAAACCTCAAGCCGCCGCTGTCGAAACCTATGGTTTTTCGGACGCTCGAATCCTGCGATTGCTGCTGCTGCTGCTGCTGTTCCTGCGCCGCCGCGACAACCGCGGTAAGGCACAAACAAAACGGCAGCAATAAAGCGAGAAAACGTGTTTTCATAATATTACTCAGGCGAAAATTTTCTGGTATGTTTATACGGATTTTAAGGTCTGAGCGCAAGCGCCGGCTGCTGCGGAATGTTCTCAAATAAAAAAAGCCGATTCGGAAACAACCTAACAC
>JALZHR010000254.1 GCA_030860665.1 Acidobacteriota bacterium | reverse complement strand
TTCCAGAATCGTGCCGTCGAACAGAAAATTGTCCTGCAAAACGACGCCCAGATGCGAGCGATAATCGCGCAGCCTGACCGCTTGCAAATCCTTGCCGTCGATTTTGACTTTGCCGCTTTTCGGCTGGATAAAATTCAGAACCAGACTCAGTATCGTGGATTTTCCCGAACCCGACGAGCCGACCAGCGCGGTCGTCGTTCCGGCTTCGGAATGAAACGAGACGCCTTTCAGGACGGGAACATTTTCCTCGTATTCAAAATAAACGTCTTCAAAATCAATCGTCCCGCTCACGTGCGGCAAAGGCTGCCGCTGTTTGTCTTCCTCGTCTTCGGTGTCCATCCGCATCACTTCGCGGATGCGGTCGAGCCCGGCGAAGGCTTCGGTAATCTGCGTGCCGATCGACGTCAGCTCGACAATCGGCATCGCCAGCAGGAACGTGAAAGAGATATACATCAGAAAATCGCCGAGCGTCATCGCGCCCGTCTGCACGGCGTTTCCGCCTATCACAATCATCACGACGCTGATTGCGCCGATGACGATTGACGAAAACGCGCCGACCGCCGAGACGCCCGTCATCGATTTGGCGATGTTTCGGAAAAGCCGATGCGCGCCGCGCGCAAAGCTCAATTCCTCGCGTTTTTCCGCCGTGTAGGCTTTGACGATGCGGATGCCGCCGAGCGATTCGCCGAGCCTTCCGGTAACTTCGGCGTTGATGACCGCTCGCTCGCGGAAAATCGGGCGCAGCTTCTTGAAGGCGTAAGCCAGCACGCCGCCGAACGTGGCGAGCACGACGATTGTCGCCGCCGTCAGACGCCAGTTGATGTAGAACAAAACGCCGACGGCAATCGTCGCCGTCACGACGCTGCCGAGAATTTGTCCCAAGCCCGTTCCGAGCAGGTTGCGGATGCCTTCGGCGTCGTTCATAATGCGCGAAATCAATTGCCCGCTCTGCGTCGAATCGAAATAGGAAATCGGCAGCCGCTCGATTTTCTGCTGCACACGCTTGCGCATATCGGTAATCGCGCGCTGCGCCGCGACGCCCAGAATCTGCGACAGGGCGAAAGACGTCAGCGCCTGCACCAGCGCCGACGCGCCGATGGCGAGCGCAATCCATTTCAGCAGTTCATAGCGACGATTGACGAAAACCTCGTCGCCGATAAACTTGGTCGAAGCGGGCAGAACCATCCCGGCGAGGCGGCTGACCAGCATCAGCGAGCTGCCCAAAAGAAGTCGCCAGCGCGCTTTCCAAATCAAATCCCTGGCTTCGCGCCATGCGCTCGAATAATTTATTTTCTTTTTCTTTTTTTCTTCCTGCGCCATTTGTTTAGAATTTGCGCGCCGCCGCAGGAAAAGTCAAATTCACACGTTTTGCAGTTGCGGGCTTTTGCCATTAAACTTTTCTTTTTATACGACATTTTTTCCGGAAATTATGAACCAAACATACATCAACGAATTAAAAAATCACATCGGCGAGGAAGTCACGCTGAAAGGCTGGCTTTACAACTCGCGTTCGAGCGGGAAACTGGTCTTTCTGCAATTGCGCGACGGCACGGGCATCGTGCAGTGCGTCGTTTTTAAAGGCAATTCCGAGGAAGTTTTTGAGAAGGCGAAGCCGCTCGGGCAGGAATCTTCGGTTATCGTTCACGGCACGGTGAAAGAGGACGCGCGCTCGCCGATAGGCGTGGAAATCGACGTGCGCGACGTCGAAGTTCTGCAAAACGCGCACGAATACCCGATTACGCCGAAAGAGCACGGCACGGAATTTTTGATGGACAATCGCCATTTGTGGATTCGTTCACGCAAACAAAACGCGGTTTTGAAAGTTCGCCACACGGTAGTCAAGGCGAGCCGCGATTATCTGGACGACAACGGCTTTATCTTAGCCGACACGCCGATTTTCACGCCCGCCGCCTGCGAAGGCACGACGACGCTTTTCGAGGTCGATTATTTCGAGGACGACAAGGCATACCTGACGCAAAGCGGGCAGCTTTACAATGAGGCGACCGCCGCCGCTTTCGGTCGAAGCTACGCCTTCGGTCCGGTTTTTCGCGCCGAAAAATCGAAAACCCGCCGGCATTTGACCGAATTCTGGATGCTGGAGCCGGAGATGGCTTACGCGCGGCTCGACGACGTAATGACGCTCGGCGAAGGCTTGATAAAATATATTGTCGGGCGCGTCCTGAGCGACCGGCAGGAAGAGCTGAAGATACTGGAGCGCGACGCTTCAAAGCTCGAAGCGATCGTGTCGCAGCAGTTTCCGCGCGTTCATTACGACGACGCGGTGAAGATTTTGCAGGAAGGCTTCGAGAAAGGCGAGATGGAAAATAATTTCGAGTGGGGCGGCGATTTCGGCGCGCCGGACGAAACTTATCTTTCCAAGCGGTTCGACGCGCCGGTTTTCGTGCATCATTTTCCCGCCGTCATCAAGGCGTTTTATTTTGAGCGCGACCCGGAAAGACCGGAGCTTGCGCTTGGCGCAGACCTGCTCGCGCCCGAAGGCTACGGCGAAATCATCGGCGGCGGCGAGCGCGCGACCGATTTGGAGTTTTTGGAAAAACAAATCGCCGAGCACAACCTGCCGCGCGAGGCGTTTGAATGGTATCTGGATTTGCGCCGTTTCGGGACAGCGCCGCACGCCGGTTTCGGGATGGGCGTCGAGCGCTGCACGGCGTGGATGTGCGGCATCGAGCACGTTCGCGAAACGATTCCGTTTCCGCGTATGCTTTATCGTTTGAAGCCTTAATTTAATTTATGAAAAATATTCTTGTTCCGGCATTGGCGTTGGCGATTTTCGCGAATTGCGGCGGGCGGCAAAGTTCGGGGGGCGAAAATTTCAATAAAGAAAACGTTGTCGCGAACGTCGAGGTTGAGAAGGCAAAGCCCGTTGAAAGCGCCGCGCCAAAATCTTCTTCCGTAACGGCGGGTAATTCGGAAATTCGCCGGATTGATTTCAGAAACTTCGTTTATCCCCCCGGAATCAGGGTTAAGGACGGCAAGCTGGATTTGAGCGAAAAGCCGACTTCGCGGCAGGAATACGAGGTTGAAGACGTCCAATACGTAGATTTGGCGGGCGACGCGGACGAAGAGGCGCTGGTTGATTTAACCACTCTGCGGGGCGGCGGTTCTTCGATTTACACACACGGCTTTCATCTTTTTACTCCGGAAAAAGGAAAAGCCCGACTGCTTTGGCAATTGAACACGGGCAGCGAAGCCAGATGCGGATTGAAGGAAATCTGGACTGAAAACAGAAAACTCTTTCTGGAAGTGTTCGGAAAGTGCCATATCGAAAATGACGAATTGAGCGTCGAAAACTATGATACGGATGTAAACACGGATAGTTTTACGCGTTTTACTTTCGGGTGGAAC
>JALZHR010000245.1 GCA_030860665.1 Acidobacteriota bacterium | reverse complement strand
GGCGTAGGAAATCATTCTTTCATTGCCGATGCCCGTGACGCCCGCGCGCTGAAAATAACTGTTGTTGGAAAACGCCAGCGCATCGGTCAAATCCATCGGAAACGCGCGCGCAGAGCGAATCTCGCCGCTTGACGAATCAATCACTTTTTCGTTTAAACCGGCGACGCCCGTCACCAGCTTGATGGTCGAGCACGGTTTGAAGCCTTTCCGAATCGCCCATTGCTGGTTGACGATTGAGAGGACTTTTCCGGTCTGCGGCTCCATTACGACGACCGTTCCGGCGTGTCCGCCAAGCGCATTGACGGCGGCGCGGCGAATTTCCAAATCCTCGCCTTCCGGGTTGTCGCCCGCGATGTTTTCCGTCGTTTCGGTTTTCAGATTGCGCTCGAAGGCGCGGCGGCGCGCCTCGGCTTCGCGGGCGGCTTGCTCGCGGCGACGGCGTTCTTCCTGAATGGCTCGCTGGCGGGCGATTTCGGCTTGGCGCGCTTCGTCGCGGCGTTTCTGCTCGGCGCGCTCGCGTTCCTGCGCCTGTTTTTTATTTTCGGCGTCTCGCTTCAAATCGGCTTTCGCCGTTTTCTGCAAGTTCCTGTCTTGTTTTTCGACTTTGTTTTTATCCTGCTGCTGCTGCTGCTGCTGTTTCGGCGCAGATTTTCTCGCCTGCGCCTGCACGTCGGCGGCGCAGACGGCGGCGACTAATAAAATTAAAAACAATCCGAAGACACGGTTAAAATACAACTTTTCAGCGGAAAAAAACATCGTCTTTACCTCTTCCTGGTTTTTTGAATTTGTTCGGGTGTTTTGAGGAGAGTTAAAGCAAAGAATGAGCGACCTGTAGATTTGGCTGCTCGAAAAGTGTTTGCTCTAAGCCAAGCAAGACTATAACATTCAAGACGAGAGAAGGGCAAGGAAAATTTGCCCGGGCGGAAACGAAAATTAAAAAGAGCAAACGGCAAAGGCAAATAACGAACCGGTAGGCGCGGCGGCGGCTTACGATTGACACAATATGAATTTTTTCAACACATTTCGCGGCAGGCTTTTAATCGTTCTGGCGTTTCTGCTGATTGCCACGCTCGGCGTCCAGTATTATCTGAACCTGCGCACCGAAAGCCAGAACCGGGAATTTCGTGAAAGACAGGAGCAGGCGCTGGTCGCGGGCATCGCGCTCGGCTTTAACAGTATGCAGTCGCAGGACCGCCTGAGCGACATCGTCAGGCAGGAAGGACAAAGATTTTTCGACGAGCAGGTGACCAGGCGCATCAAGGACATTATCGTCATCAACGACAAATGGCAGATTTACGACGCCCTGAATCCCAATTACCTGCCGACCGAAGACGACGCCGGGAACACGGTTTATAAAAATCTGCGCGATTTGACGGATTTGCCGCCCTTGCAGGACGCCGACCGCCTGGGCGAGGACAGCGAAAATTTTCCGAACGCCGGAAAGGCGGAAACCGAGGCGGACGAAGCCGAAGCGCACGCGATTCCGATTCAGACGAATCAGGGGCGTTTTCACGTGATGGTGCTGCTGAAAACCAACCGGGCGAAAGCGGCGTGGAATGCGGCGCGACCCTTGATTTACACGCTCAGTATTTTTAGCGTCTCGACGATTATCACGATTTTTCTCGTCTGGCGTTTCACGCGCCCGATTGCCAATTTGTCGGAAGCCGCCAAAAGAATCGCGAGCGGCGATTTGAGCGTCCGCGTGCCGCACGAAAATCGCTCGGACGAAATGGGCAGCCTGGCGGTGCGCTTTAATGAAATGACGGCGCAGCTCGAAAAGAAGCGCGAGCTGGAAGCGATGCTGCAGGAATCGGAAAAAAGCGCCGTCGTCGGGCGGCTCGGCTCGGCAATCGCGCACGAAATCCGCAACCCGCTGAATTACATCAATTTGACGCTCGACCACCTGCGCGCGAAATTCGCGCCGGAAGACGACGCGAAACGCCGCGATTTTGAAAAGCTGACTTCGCAGCTCAAATCGGAAGTCGCGCGTATCAATCAGCAGATTACGGATTTTTTAAGTTATTCGCGACCGCCGAAGCTGAATCTCGAACAAACCGACGTGAAAAAAGTCGTGAAGGATTCGCTGCGGATTGTCGAGGCGGAAGCCGTAGAGCACGACATAAAAATAAACTTCGACGAAAACGGCGGCGCGCCCAGGGTTTTCGGCGACGCCGAATACCTGCGCTCGGTTTTCAACAATCTTTTTATCAACGCCGTCCAGTCGATGGCGACCACGTCGAGGGCGAAAGACGGCGGCGGAAAGCTGAGCGTTTCGATTGAGCCGCTCGACGCCTACGTGAAAATCGAAGTCGCCGACACGGGCTGCGGCATTTCCGAAGAAAATCTGAACAAAATTTTCGAGCCGTATTTTTCGACCAAGGAAACCGGAACCGGATTAGGTCTGGCGATTGTCAAAAGAGTCGTGGACGAGCACAAGGGCGTCATCGGCGTCGAATCGAAACTGGGCGAGGGAACACGCTTTACCGTGCGGCTGCCGAAAGCGTAAATCCGCCGCCGCTATTTAATTTGCCGTCGTTAAGCGCGCCGCGCGGCGGCTCGGCAGGATTATTGCCGAAGCGGGCAGCGAAAAAAGCGGATTAAGTTTGGGAAATTACTCTATTTTCCGGAATTAAACCACGTTATGAAAGCGGCTAATCCCAGACTCGCGAAAAAGCCGCCGAACAGACCGGCTGCGACAATCAGCCACCGGCTCGGATAAATAGTCGTCTGCGCCTCGCTGCGATATGACAGAACCTCTATTTTCGAGTTCGGAGCTTCTTCGGCAGCAACAGCAGCGGCGGCGGCGGCGAGTTTTTCGCTTAAAGCTTTGATGACCGCTGCGGCGTTTTCCGGGTCGCGGTCAACATAAGAAAGTTTAAACGAAGAAACCTGATTTCCCGTTGCGGTGATGTCGCTGATTTCGAGTCTTTCGCCGATGCGGTCGCTCAGCTTATCGAGGTCGGCTCCTTTTTCGGCGTCCTTTTTAAAAAGATTATTGTCTTTTATTAAAAGCCGCAGCGAGGCGGCGCTTAAGACGTCTCCCATTTTTTCGTACAGGCTTAAGACAAGCTGCCTGTTTCCGTATCCGCCGCCGGCAACAGCCGACTGCCCGACTCCAATGGGCTTGATGTTAAGCACGACCGCCGATTTATAGATAGGCGAAAGCGTCCACGCCTGAAAGCAGGCGAAAGCAGTTGTCAGAAAAGTTAGAAAAATAATGCCGCGCTTGTGTTTCGACATCAAACTCAATATGCGGCTCGATTTAAAGCGACAAGTTTTTTCAGACATTTTTTCCCTCTGGCTTTGGTCAGTAAACCGAAATTTACTGAAATTTGCTGATTAGCGCTTTTGAAAGATTTTTGTCGTTTCAAAAAAAGCGCGCGCAAGCTATGTGAAATCGGAAAGAAGAAATTTACCGAGTTTAACTTCCGACTAACGTAAATTTCTTCTTGAACTTGTCTCGAAATTCTCCCGCCCGAGAGCTAAAGCGCCCTTATAAAAGCATTTCAAAGACCCTTGCGGCAGGGCGAGGGCGGCGGCTTAAAAATATCCCTCGGGTTTAATTGGCGACACATTTTACGCCGTCGCAAATCATCAGATAAATGATACCGCAAAAAGGATTTATGTAACAATTATCTCCCGAGCAGCTCGAATTGAACAGACCGCACATACTGAGAATACTGCTGCACTGGCAAAGCCTGCCGCTGTCGTCCAAATCCTCCGGGACTTCCGGATTATCGCCTTTCCAAGCCTTGCTTCCGAGAGTGAAAAATATTTCTTCAGCCTCTTCCTGCCGGCTGCTGAAAGCGCCGGATATTCGCTGCGCGAAAGCCTTCATCGGCTCGTCGATGCGCGTTTTGCGTATCGGCTCGATTTTTACGACTTCATAAATTTCGGGACCGGCAAATTCGATAAGGTCGAAAATTATCGTCTTTTGCGCCGGATTAAGACTGCCGCTTCGATAAAACAAATTCATCCCTAAATGAAGTCGCCAGAGGTCGCTCTGCGCCTTGTAGGAAAAATCTCCGAAAGCCGCTTTTTTTCTGGAGGGCAGCAGAGCCGATACTGATTGAAAGTCTTCCAGCAATTTTATATCTTCGACGCTGCCGCCGAGGCGAAAGAATGTTTCCGCCACGAAGGCGCGCGGAAAGACGGCGACCGAGCGTTGAAATATCGACTGTAGCAAAGCCGTTTTGGAAGAGTTGTTGTCGGATGGCTTTTCAAACGACTCATTGGTTAAAAGCGGAGCGATTTCCATTAAAATCGCTCTCTGGTCTTTGTTCAAAGTCGGATGTTTAGTAACCGCCAGAGCCAGATGAATTCTCCAGAGACCGGCTTTTTGTGCGGCGGAAGCGGCGATAAAAAAATCTCTTCGCTTTTCTTCCGGCAGCGAAGAGATTTTTTTATAGTTTTGAATTGAATTATCCTCTACTACTTTTGTTGCGGGAAGAGGGTTGGGGTCAGAAGAAACTGCTTTCTGAGCATTGACGATTATGGTCGAAGAAACAGCAATAATTTCAGCGACCAGTAAAAGCAAAAACACTTTACCGATTCTTTTCATTTTTTTACAATCCTCCGGCGTGATGTGATTGTTTGCAGGTAAAGTAAAGAATAGGAGGCGATTGCCCGGAAAAGTGGAAGAAAAATGCTCTAGAAACGTGGGTCGATTCCTACACACCTTATCTCAAACAGCTTTCTTATACTATAAATTCATCGAATACACAAGAAAATTTTATACATAGCCGCGTCAGTTGACGTTTCTACGTCGGCTGCCGCGGCTGCCGAAAGCCTAATCGGTTTCTTTCAGCCGCCGCAGATTATCAATCATTTCGACCGCGCCTTCGATGCCGCCTTTGTAAATTATCTGACCGTTTTGGTTGATGATGAATGTCGTCGGGTAATATTTGACGCCGAACTTTTCGGCTAAATCTTCGTCTTTGGTGATGACGACCGGAAACGCGTAGCCTTCCGTTTTGATGACTTGAAAGGCTTGGTTCGGTTTGTCTTCTTCAATCGGTTTATTTACCGCCAGAATCATCACCGAAGAATCGTTTTTGTATTTATCGTAAACAGCCTCGACTTGCGGAAATTTCTGAAAACAGATGCCGCAGCGCGTGTGCCAGAAATCGAGCAGGACGATTTTGTTTCGGAAATTATCATCCGTGATGAGATTTTTTTGTTCGTCAAAGGCTTCAAATTTTGTTGGCAAATTGTATGGTCGGACTGCTGCGGTAAAAGTTCCGTAATTAATTCTGTGAATCCAGTAGTCCCAACCCTGAAAGAACATAAAAATCACAAAACAGCAGCTTAAAGAAAGAAATACGATGTTTTTCGGCGGGTTGCCTTTGTGATATAGTAAGCAGAGATGACGCCTAAACAATAAGTAATTACTACTGGTAATCCGAAAAAATCCCAGAAAACGAACCACGTAAGGATTATATACGACTGGAGCGGCAGCATTGTCACGAAAATAATTACCACAATTGAAAATGCCGATAGCTTTCTACTGAAAATCTTGAAGAAAAATAATGTGAGACAAAAATAACCGATAAATGAAAATAGAGTGATATAGTAAATCCCGCGTGAGATAAATGGTATCAACAATAGCATCAGTAGGGAGACTAAAAGTATTACGACGAATGTTTTGAATATGGTTTTATACATATAAAAATTATTGAGGTAAAAAAGGCAGCATTTTACTGCCTTCCAAAGTTGATTATTCCGCTTTCAGCGTGTTGACCATTTCTATCGCGCCTTCGATGCTGCCTTTGTAGACGACCATTCCGTTGCGGTCGATTACCAGAGTTGTCGGATAACCCTGAATGTCGAATTTTTCGGGCAATTCCTCGTCCGCCGGGAGCAGAACGGGGAAAGTGTAGCCATTCTTTTCGATTAATTGAAAAGCCTCGCCCGGTTTATCTTCCTCGATTGGTTTATTGATGGCGCAGACGGCGATTGAGTTATCGTCTTTATATTTATCGTAAAAGGCTTGCAGTTGAGGGAATTTTACAAAACACTCGCCGCAGCCCGTATACCAGAAATCGAGCAGGGCGATTTTGTTTTCAAACGCCCGGTTATCTACCCGATTGTTGTGTTGGTCGATACCTTCGATTTTTTGCTGCGATTTATACGGTTCGATTTTGCCTGTAAAAGTTTGGTAAGCCTCCTTGTGTTGGTAATAATCCCAACCTATAAAAAACATGAAAAGAACAAAGATGAAGCTAAAGGCAACAGGCATTAAATTAAAAGGTCTTTTTAATCTAAGGTAAAAGAAGCCGGAAAGAATGCCGAGCAGGTGCATTATTAAAATCGGCGAGCCATATAACTCCGTTGTTAAGCGCACGTATAAATCATAGCCGCCGAAAAGCAATAATCTTAGCAGAATCAGCGTAAGCAGAAGTTTATATGTCGGTTTATTATTCCCGAATTTTTTAATGCAGTAAATTGAAAAGAAAAAACAGACAAGGAAACTGCCGGTAAATCTCCAATATATATCCGGCGTCAGCTTTCCGTTGATAAATAGTAAAACGTGCAGGAGCAGGTAAGTTATTAAAATTGATTTGAATTTCATAAATAATAATGAGAGGGCTTGCGCCCTCTTCTGAAAGCGGTTTTTTTTATTTTTCCCGCGTTAGTTACTAAGAGGAAACACATCTGGAGGTGCATTCCCAATCATCATTAGGTCCGCACAGTTTTGGTTTATTTACGCAGGTTCCGTTACACTCTGCGTCCCAACTGCTGCACCATCAGCGGCAATTACAGGAAGGTTGTTCGAGAAGGTTGTCGTCAGCAACGAATTTCTGAATTCCGATGGTCATAAAAATCGCAAATCCTTCGGGTTTAGTGAAAACGCTGAATATTCTCGATTCCAACGCTTCAAGGGCTTTAGCTTCTTCTTCAGCCGTCAGATTTGTGCGCGGGGCGAAGGTTTCGGGCGATAGCGATGTCAGCCACTCTGAAATAAATTCGTTTTGCGCTTTTGAAAATTTACCCGTTGCCAGATGATACGCCATCTGAACTTTCCAGATATTCACCCGGTCATTGACGGGCATTTCTTTGGCAAGTTTTTTTCTGGCAATCATTCCGTGATTGAGCAAATCGTTATACTTTTTCACGAGCGCGACTTCTATCTCTTTGTTCATATTCATAGGCTCGGCAAAATCGCCCGCTTCCTGTCGCGGGAATAGCCCGAAGGCTTTATTTACCAGTTCAAACTCGGCTTGCTCCCTGTTTCTTACCTTTTCGGGATTGGATTTGTCGTATATATCGGCGGATACTTTCGAGATGATGTCCAAAACAAATTCTCGCTGCTCTTTCGTCATAGCGGGGCGCTTGACGAATTGCAAAGCCAGATTGACTTTGATAAAAGACGCTTTTTGCTCGTTTGACAGTTTGCTGAAAGCATTTTTTCTCTCATCTCCCGACAGCGATGCAATTTTCAAGTAATTCTCAAACGCATCATTACCGACCGCGATGCTCGACGGCATCACGAATTTCTCGCCCGAACATTGTTTGGTTGATTCTTCGCTTTTCGGCGAATCGGGTTTTTGCGCGAAAAGACTCGGCGCTGTCGCTGCCGTAAAGACGGCGCAAAATATCAGCAAAGCGAGCGTAAATAACGTTGAATTGTATTTTCTGTTCATTTAACTTTCCTCCGTAGTGGTTTTAGATTTCAAGTTAAATAACGCGGATGGAAAGAGCCTGTGCGGAGTGGAAGGAAAAATGGGCGGATTCCATGGGCATTATTAATGGCGAACACTATATTATAAACTGGAATCGAATGGCAAGGATTTTTTTACATCAAATGTGGAGATTATGGCAAGAAAAGCAATCTTAGTCGTTGACGACGAGAAAGGTCAGCGCGAAATTCTGGATATGATTCTGTCGGGCGAAGGCTACGACGTGACGACCGCTTCGAGCGGCGAGGCGGCTTTGAAATTCGTCGCCGACCGCCATTTCGACCTCGTTCTGACGGATTTGAAAATGACGGGAATGAGCGGCATCGATTTATTAAAAGAGCTGGTCGCTTACGATAAGTCGATTATGGTCATTCTGCTGACGGCGCACGGCACGGTCGATTCGGCTTTCGAGGCGAAAGACCTCGGCGCGTTCGCCTACCTGCAAAAGCCTTACGACCGCGAAAAGCTGCTCGAAACCGTTTCGCGCGCGCTCAATAAACTGACGCAGCTCGATACGGAAATCGTCTCGGTTTCGCCGGAAATGGACAAGGTGAAAAAGCTGATTCTGAAAGTCTCGAAATCCAGCTCGACCGTTCTGATTCGCGGCGAATCCGGCACGGGAAAAGAGCTTATCGCGCGCTCGATTCATCAAAACAGCCCGCGTGCCAGCGAGGTTTTTCAAGCCGTCAACTGCGCCGCGATTAACGAAAACCTTCTGGAGTCCGAGCTTTTCGGGCACGAAAAGGGAAGTTTTACGGGCGCGGTCGGCGAAAAGAAAGGATTGTTTGAAGTCGCCGACAGCGGCACGCTCTTTCTGGACGAAATCGGCGAGCTGGACGTTTCTCTGCAGGCGAAATTGCTGCGCGCTTTGCAGGAAAAACAAATTCGCCGCGTCGGCGGCACGCGTGAAATCAACGTGGATGTCCGCGTCGTCGCGGCGACGAACCGCGATTTGCTGAAAATGACGCAGGACGGGCGCTTTCGCGAAGATTTGTATTACCGTCTGAACGTGCTCTCAATCGAGATTCCGCCGCTGCGCGAGCGCAGCTCGGACATTCCGGTTCTGATTGATTTTTTTATCAGGAAGCATATGAAAAACAGCTCGCATAAAATCAAGGGCTTGGACCCCGCCGCGCGCAAGCTCTTGCTCGACTACAGTTACCCGGGCAACGTCCGCCAGCTCGAATCCGCGCTGGAGCGCGCCGTCCTGCTGGCGGAAGGCGATACGATAACGGTCGACGATTTGCCGCCGGAAATGCAATCGAACGAGCGTGTCGGCGCTGCGGTCGGCAACGGCGACACGAATTTTAAACTGCCGCCGAACGGCATCAATTTCGAGGAAGTCGAGCGCAGCCTGATTTTGCAGGCGATGGACAGAACCGATTACAACATCACGAAAGCGGCAAAACTGCTCGGCTTGACCTTTCGCACGCTGCAATACCGCCTGGAAAAATTCGGCATCAGGCGCGACGGCGACGGCAACGGCGGCGCGGAAGAAGGCGAAGAATAATAGCTTTTCGCAAAGATAATTAAAAACAGGCTTCGCGCCTCGACGGGCAGGTTAGGCAGGATTAGGAATTTGATTTATCCTGTAAATCCTGCCCATCGGCTGCAAAGCCTGTTTTCAATTTTTTTAGGGAGAATTATTGCGAAGAATGATGAGGAAACATCTTCAGGAAAAGTTTTATCTGCTGCAAACAATCGTTTTAT
>JALZHR010000240.1 GCA_030860665.1 Acidobacteriota bacterium | reverse complement strand
AGAGTCGAGAGTCGGAAGTCAGGAGCAAGAAACTTTCTTTTGTCTCCCGACTCTCGACTCTCGATTTATTAATCGTTGATAACTTCCTTCAACTCTTTGCCGGGCTTGAAATAGGCGACGCGTTTTGCCGGAATATCGACCGCCGCGCCGGATTTCGGATTGCGACCTTTGCGCGCGCCGCGCTGGCGGGTGCGAAAACTGCCGAAGCCGCGCAGTTCGACCTTTTCGCCCTTATTCAATGCCTCGATAATGCTGTCGAAAACGATTTCGACCAGCTGCTCGGCATCTTTTTTCGTCATTTCCGCCTCACGGGAAACTTGTTCAACAATATCTGCCTTTGTCATGCAATTAACCTCACGTCACGGGGTATCTAAATTTTAATTACAAGAACTCAAGTTACGCCGTTTTTTCGGCTTCGGCTTCGTTTTTTTCATCGCCGCCCGCGCCTGCAGCTTCCGTCGCGGCGGCTTCGGCTGTTTCTCCGGTCTGAGCGGTTGCGGCTCCGGCTTCAGCGCCTGTATCTTCTACAGCAGCGGTTTCACCAGCAGCAGCATCTTCACTGGTTTCCGCACTAGCCGTGGGAGACTCGCCGGCGGAAGAGTCTCCCGCCGCCGTAGATTCTCCGCCGGTTGCTGCTGTTTCGTCATTTCCGCCGGAAGTCGCCGCGTCTGAAGTTTCCGACGAAACTTCTCCGGTATTTCCTTCCGAGCTCTCCGTCACCGCAGCGGCGGCAGGCTGTTCGGCTTTCGGTTCTTCGCGTTTCGGTTCTTCAGCCGCTTTCGGCTGCGGCTCGGCTTCTCTGCCGAATTTCAGATTCAGATTCGCCAGCTCGCCCAAAGAAGCCATTCCGCCCTTAGCTTCGGTCGAATAAACCTTCGTATCGACTTCCGGCTCATCCTCTCTGCCGACGGCGCGATGCGAAAGACCGATTTTCTGCGTGTCGGCTTCGATGCGCAGGATTTTGAAATCCAGTTCCTGCCCGAGCTGCACGACGTCTTCGGCGCGATTGACTCTTTCTTCGGACAATTCCGAAATGTGGCACAAGCCTTCGAGGTCTTCGCCCAATTCGACGAAAACGCCGAATCCGGCAAAGCGCGAAATTTTGCCGCGCACGACGTCGCCCGGGCGATGCGTCGCCACAAAGCTTTCCCACGCGCTCGGCTGCAACTCCTTGATGGACAGCGACAGCCGGCGGTGCGCCGTGTCGATATTCGTCACGACGGCGTCGACTTCCTGACCTTTTTTCAGAACGTCCTTCGGATGCTTGATTTTCTTCGACCAGGAAATGTCGGAGACGTGAACCAGACCGTCGATGCCGTCTTCGATTTCGATAAACGCGCCGAAGTCGGTCAGATTGCGGACGCGCCCGTGAACCTTGTCGCCGACGTGATACCGCTGCCCGACCGTTTCCCACGGGTTCGGCTGCATCTGTTTCATACCGAGGCTGATGCGGCGGTCGTTCGGGTCGATGCCCAAAACCTGCACTTCGACTTCATCGCCCGAGTTGACGAGATTTTTCGGATGCTTGACGCGTTTCGACCAGCTCATTTCCGAGATGTGCACCAAGCCTTCGACGCCCGGCTCCAATTCGACAAACGCGCCGTAGTCGGCGACGCTCGAAACGCGTCCTTTCAGACGCGAGCCGATCGGATAAATTTCCGAGACGGTCGCCCACGGGTCGGGAATCAACTGTTTATAGCCGAGCGAAACCTTTTCCTTTTCGCGGTCGAGCTTTAAAATCTTGACCTGCACGTGGTCGCCGACTTTAAACATTTCCGAGGGTCGGTCGAGCCTTCCCCACGACATATCGGTGACGTGCAGCAGACCGTCGATGCCGCCGATGTCGACGAACGCGCCGTATTCGAGCAGGCTTTTGACCGTGCCCTCGACCACGTAGCCTTCTTCGACCTGGCTGAGCGTGCTGGCTTTCTGCGCGCTGTTGATTTCATCGGTCAGCACTTTGCGCGAAAGCACGATGTTGTTGCGCTTGCGGCTGAACTTGATGACCTTCGCCTCGATTTCCTGTCCGCGAAACGAATCCAGATTGCGAATCGGGCGCGAATCGACCTGCGAGCCGGGCAAAAAGGCTTCGACGCCGTTGATGTCGACTCTCAAGCCGCCTTTGGTCTTGTCGATGACGCGACCCTTAATCGGCGTCTCCTGATTGTATGCGGTTTCGATTTCGTTCCAGGCGCGACGGCGCAGAGCGTCCATTCGCGACAGAACCGGCGGCGAGTCGCCCGAATCCATACTGCGGATAGTGACTTCGACCTCGTCGCCCTGCTTGACGGTGACTTCGCCGTCGGGCGAGGTAAATTCCGAAATATCGGCGACGCCTTCCGACTTGTAGCCGAAATCGATCAGCACGCCGCGGTCGGAGATTCCGACCACTTTGCCCGTGACCAGCTCGCCTTTGCTGAAAGCCGTCTGTTCCTGCTCGAACTGCTCGAGAATCGCGCCGAAGTCCATTTCGCCGGAGCTTTGTTCGTCTTCCGTCGCTCCGGCTGCTGCCGCCGCCCCTGCTCCAGCCGTCGTTCCGGCGGAGTTTGCTGTTTCATCCGTAACTGAACCAGCCGGTTGGTTTTCCGTCGCCGCCGTCTCTTCAGTTTGTTTTGTTACGTCGTTTGTCATGAAAAATTCTGTTAAATTCCCTTCAAAAAGTAGCTGCTAATAAAAATGCGCGCTGCCCGCATATAATCTGTAATATTTCACCCAGGCGAAAACTCTGCGGGACAGTTTTCGTCTAACGAAACGGTTTAGAAGCGGAAAATTCGCTGATTGGAATTTTACGGAAATGCTACTAGATAAGAGTGTTTAGGATTGCTCTTAGCATCACTTCATAAGCCGCTCATTAGAACAGATTAATACAAAAATTTACACGTTTAAGTGATTGAATGTCAAGATAATACGGTAAAATTTGAAGAAAAGTGTAATTAGCGGGCGATAAGCGCTCGGCGGCAGGCGTTTAATTGCCGCCCGAGCCTTCCGCATCAGTTTCGCGATTTACGATTGGCGATTGAAGAAAATGGCGGTTTTTGAGTTAGAATTTCAGCGATGAGAAAATACGAATTCTACCAGCTAGACGTTTTTACCGATACGGCGTTTGCGGGCAATCCGCTGGCGGTTTTTCCCGAAGCCGAAGGATTATCCGCCGAAGAAATGCAGAAAATCGCGCGCGAGATGAATCTGAGCGAGACGGTTTTCGTTCTGCCCCCGGCGTCGGAGCAGGCTCTGCGCCGCCTGCGGATTTTTACGCCGATGCAGGAATTGCCGCTCGCCGGTCATCCGGTCGTCGGCACGTGGAATCTGCTGGCGCGACTCGGCGTCGTGCGCGCGCAAAAGGAAGGCGTCGTGACGATTGAGCAGGAATTGAATCTGGGAATTTTGCCCGTCGATATTGAGTTCCGCGACGAAAAGCCGTTTCTGGTGACGATGACGCAAAGCGTATTTGAAGCGGGCGCGATAATTTCCAACGAAAGAGACATCGCGCGGCTGGCGCAGGGCTTGGGACTGGATTCGGCGGATTTGAATCTAAGCGCCGGTTTGCCCATACAGGTCGTTTCGACCGGCATCAAATCGCTGGACGTTCCGGTCGCGTCGCTCGATGCGCTCAGCCGCTGCCGCATCAATTCGTCGCTGCTCTCGGAAATTTATCTTTCCTACGGCGCAATCGGCTGTTACGCCTTCACGTTTGAAACGATGGAAGACGCGTCGCGCGTTCACGCACGGTTTTTCGCGCCCGACGACAATATTCCCGAAGACCCGGCGACGGGCAGCGCCGCCGGAGCGCTTTCCGGTTATCTGGTTTATCACGGCGCGATTGACGCGAAAAGATTCACGGTCGAGCAGGGCGATTTTATAAAGCGTCCGAGCCGGATTCACGCCGAAGTGACGGGCGAGAAAGGAAATGTCGAAAAGGTCAGAATCGGCGGGCAATCCGTTGTGGTGGCGAAGGGTGAAGTTTTTTTGGGGATTGAATAAATCTATCGCCGGCGGCTTTGCTCGGCGTAAGTTTTTTTGGCGACGGCGTCCGACATCAGCCTGCACTGTTCAAAGTCCTTTGAGCCCAAAATTTCTTCTATCCGGTTGTCGCCGATTTCTTCCAAAACTTCTTTTGCCGCCGGATAATCATCCACCATACAGACGAACTTGGCAAATTCGTTGAGCCGCTGTTTATCCGCGCCGTAAAGCTTTTTCAGCTCGTAAAATCCGCGTTTGATTTTCTCAACCGATATTTTTCCGGTGCTGAACTCTGCGTCCGGATAATCTATGATGTAATCGGTAGCGACCAAATAATAAATCATCAGTCCCCGCGCGCCCCCGGCTTCGTTTGCAGCGCTGTCGAGAAACGCTTCCCATTGCCCGGGCGCGCCGTGCCAGCGCGGCAGCAAATACGTTCCTTTGCAGAGAGCGTAATAATAATAATCCGGCTCGAATTCGACGGCTTCGCGGTAAACTTCGTCATATTCGTCTAAATTCCAGCCCTGCGCCTGCGCAATCGTCAGCATCGACTCATACCACTGCGGGCAGCGCTCTTTTAATTTTTTCGCTTCGTTTAATTCTTCCCGAGCGATTTTCACTCTTTCTTTAAAAAGCAGCCTGCCTTCTTCGGAAACGGTGTAGGAGTAGCCGCCGCCTCTGGCTGTCCAGCCATACTCAATC
>JALZHR010000238.1 GCA_030860665.1 Acidobacteriota bacterium | reverse complement strand
GATTATGCCCAGGCTTTGCATCGTGCCGTTCGTCCAGCGAAACAGCCGAAGCTCGCCGAGGTCGCCCGTGGCGACGCCGCTGACCTGCCCGACCGAGTTTATCGCGCGCGCGGAACTCGGGCGATTCGGGTCGGCGCTGAGCGTTCCGAGGTCTTCGACGACATAACGAACATCGGTCATTTGGGCGGCGGTCGGTGAAACGGTCGCCGCCAGGAGCATCAGGCAGCCGATTGCTGCAATAGTCAAAAAACGCTTATTCATAAGTTTTTCCTAAGCGGGCGTGATTCTGAAGGATGTGGAAAATTATGTCTAATCTTACACTTAATTTTTTCTTTTGTGAAGATTTTGGGATTCCTGCCTGATTCTTTTCTGTGACAAAATAAAATTATGGAAACGGTCAGGAAAATTTTAACGCCTTTGACGGGCTTTTCGCGGGAAATCGGTTTTTATTTGAGTGCGTGGGAAAAAACTCGCGCGGAATTGCGGGAAATCGTTTCGGATTTGTCGGAAGATGAACTGGCGCGAAGAATTTCGCCGGGAGCGCATCAAATCGGCGCTTTGATTCTGCATATCGGCGAATCCGAGGCGGCTTGGATTCAGGAAAGAGTCGGCGGAAAGGAACTCGGCGACGAGGAAAGAAAATTCGTTCACTGGTGCGACACGACTGAAACGGATTTCGCCCTGAAAGGCTACAGCGCGCAGGACTGCATCGAGAGAATAGACGAAATCAGCAGACGCTCGCGCGAGATTTTGCGAGAGTTTACTGACGACGACCTCGAAAGATTGTTTGCCTACGAACGCGATACGGGCGAGCGAATCGAAGTCAGCCTGCGCTGGGTTCTGCATCAGATGATTGACCACGAGGCGAATCATAAAGGGCAAATTTCGATGATGAAGCGATTGCTGCGCGAAACGCGGAATTAAAAAATACTGCGCGAAACGCGGAATTAAAAAACGTTTCCGGTTTACGCCGAGTTTCTTCCGGCGTTGATGATGCCGAAAGAGCATCGCATCGCCAATTTTTCAAAAGTATTTTTCTCGCCGCTGTCGTCGCTGTCATCACCATTTCCGCTTTCTTCGATTTCGCGGATTCGGCTGAGCGCATATTGCTGAATCGTCGTCAGCGGCAGAACGATTCGCTCGCGCGTCTCGATTGATTTCTGCTCGACCGGATAATCGGACATCAGCGCGCTTTTTCCCGAAATTTCCGCCAGGTATTTCCGGCAAAGCTCGAATTCATCGAAAATCCTGCGCCGCAAATCGCCGTAAACCGGGTGATTTTCGAGAAACTGCGTGAGCGGAAAATAGGATTTCTGCATCGCCATCTCGCAGTTGTCAATCAGGGCTTTGAAAAAAGCGTTTTGCCGGTACATCTGTTTGATTTCATTCAATTTGCCCGCTGCGGCGGCGGATTTTTCGAGCGCCGCGCCGACGCCGTAAAATCCGGGAACGTTCTGCTTGAGCTGGCTCCACGCGCCGACGAACGGAATCGCGCGCAAATCCTTTAAGCTCAATTTGCCGCCCGCCGCGCCGCGTTTTGCCGGGCGGCTGCCGATGTTCGTTTCCACGTAGAAGCGGAGCGGGCTGACGTGCGCCAGATAATCCAGAAACGCCGGATGACTTTTCAGCTCTTCATACGCGCGAAAGCTTTCTTCAGCCAGATTCTGCATCAGCGTTTCTTCAGGCGGCGAAAACGTATTTTCCTTTGCCGAGAAAAGATGATTGTAAAGCCCGGCGTGGAGCAATTGCTCGATGTTGTATTGCGCCGCGTCAATCGTGCCGAAATTGGCGCTGACCGTTTGCCCCTGAATCGTCACTTCGATGGCTTGATTCGAGACGTTCTCGCCCATCGAAGAATAAAATTTATGCGTTTTTCCGCCGCCGCGCGCGGGCGGACCGCCGCGACCGTCGAAGAAAATAACGTTGACGCCATACTCGCGCGAAAGCCGCGTCAGCTCGTCCTTCGCCTTGTAAATGCTCCAGTTAGCCATCAGGTAGCCGCCGTCCTTCGTGCCGTCGCTGAAGCCGAGCATAATCGTCTGTGTGTCGCCGCGTCGCCGCGCCAGATGCTCGCGGTAAGCGGGAATCTCGTAAAGCTCGCGCATCACGCCCGGAGCGTTTTTTAAATCGGCAATCGTTTCAAAAAGCGGCACGATATCGACGCTCAAATCCTCAGCCCGCCAGCCGCCGAGCAGAAACAGTCCGTAAACTTCGACGACGTTCAGCGCGCTGCCCGCCTGGCTGATAATGTATCTTTCGCAGCCTTTCGCGCCGTTTTGCCCCTGGATTTCCCGGACGGCGGCGACGTTTCGCAGAGTATCTTTCGCCAGCTCGTCGTCGAAAATTTCGGGGTCGGCAATTTGTTCGACGCCGAGCAGCGCTTCGATTTTCTGCGCGTCCGAAAGCGAAGCGTAATTTTCCGGCAGAAATCCTTTGCGGGCGACGTCTTCCAGCACTTTTCCGTGGATGCTCGCTTCCTGCCGCACGTCGAGCGAGGCGAAATAAAGTCCGAAAATCCCGACTTTATCAATCAGATTATCGACCAGATGCACGAACAAGCCGTCATATTGTTTGATTAAAGTCTCGCGGATATTTTGCAGGTAATCGAGAATTTTCTGCTTGTCCAGATTAGTGTTTTCGTCTTCTTCCCTGACGGCGACGCTTTCGTCATAGAGCTTCGCTTCCATCTCCGCCAGAGCGCTTTCGACGCCGGGGAACGTTAATCGCCGCTTCAAACTGCGCACGTCGCGGTAATAGCATTGCAGAATCGCGCGGCGCAGCGCGGCGGCGGTTTTGAGCGTCGTCTCGGTCGTCACGAACGGATTTCCGTCGCGGTCGCCGCCCGACCAGAAGCCCATTTTTATCAGCTCGCCGGTTTCGATTTCCTGCGCCGGAAACGTGCTTTTCAAATCCGAGACGATGTTTCCGATTGCGTCGTAAAAGACGTTTTCGAGATACCAGATAAGGCTCGTCGCCTCGTCGAACGGCGTCGGCTTCTGCTTTTTGAAAAACGGCGTGCGACCGAGCTGCTGGAGAAAAGTGTTGATGGCGGCGACGTCGTTCGCCTTAATCGCCTGCGTCAAATCGTTGATGATGCCGAGCACCGAGCCGGGATAAAACTGCGTCGGGTGCGCAGTCAGAACCAGACGAACGCTGAAACTGCGCAGCTTTTCGGCAAACGCTTCGCTTTTGCCGTTATGCAAAACCGCCGCTTCCAGATGCTGGAGCGTCCCCGCGCCCTGCGTGTCGTTTATCTGGCGAAACGCCGCGTCTTCGAGCGCATCGAACAAAACTACCTGACGCTCGGCATACTGGACGAAGCGGAAAAGAAGGTCGATTTTTTCGGGCGCGGCGGCAGCGTGGTTTTCAAAAAAATTTTCGATAATCTCGGTCGGACCTTTGCCTTTTGCAAAGCCTTCCTCGCAATCGCTGTTGAAAAGCGAAAGCAGAATGCCCGTTTTATCGACGCCGTAAAACGGCAGCGAGAGAAATAAACTGTTGTAGAGCTGAAATTTGATGCCGACCGAATCCTGAAACTTCTGCAGGCTTTCCGACGCTGTTTGAATCATAAAAAAATTGTAATATAGAGTGGAAGCGAAACAAATCGGGCAGCAGCGATTGCCGTTGTCGTCGTTCGGAAATTTAAAATTATGAAGTCACTTTATCGAATCGAGCGCTGGCGGCAGGTTTACGCGCCGAACCCGGCGATGCTGCGTCACATTATGGAGTCCGAAGGCTACACGGTTTTTCAGTGGTCTGACCGACCGGACGCCGTCCACGGCTTGCACAAGCACGGCGAGGAGCAATCGCACTGGATTGTCAGCGGAAAGCTGGAATTGATGATTGAAGCCGTCGGAACTTTCGTTCTGGAAGCGGGCGACCGCGATTTTATGCCCGCGCACACTTACCACACGGCGCGCGTCCTCAGCGAGGAAGCGGTTGTTTATCTGGTCGGCGAGAAGATTAAATGAATTTCGGATTTAAGATTTCAAATTTCAAAATAAGAATTCCTGAGTATTCTTGGGGTGAAATTTCACGATAATTAAACCGGAAATCTCGAATTGGATTTCAATTAGATAAGTTTGAAATTTAAGATTTGAAATTTGAAATCTCAAATCCGAAATCTCAAATCTGAAATTAAATTTTCGGAGAAAATTTATGAAATACTCACGCTTTGAAGAGCTGCCCGTCTGGCAGGCGGCTATTGAATTCGCGATTAAGATATTTGAATTTACCGGCAAAGCCGAGGATTTGTTTCGCCGCAGGCTTGGCGACACGAAAAGTCAGCTCGAACGCGCGGCGCTTTCCGTTTCCAACAACATTGCCGAAGGCTTCGAGCGGGGGACGAATGCGGAGCTGATTAATTTTCTTTATATCGCGCGCGGCTCGGCTGGCGAGAGCCGTTCGATGTTGTGTTTATGCGAAAAACTGCCGACCTTTAAAGATTTTAAATCCGAAATCGAACATCTGAAACTGCGAGCCGAGAGCATTTCCAAACAGCTTCACGGCTGGATTGAATCGCTGAAAAACAGCGAAATCAAAGGCGTCAAATTTTTGACCGAAAAAGAGCGCCGGAAAATTCAGCAAATCAAGGAAGATAAAGAATTTCAGGAACTTTTACAGAAAGTCACGCGCGGCGAAAAGATTGACTGGAATAAAATCTGAAATCTCAGATTTTATATCTCAAATCCGAGATTTCAGATTTAAGATTGGATTTACTACTTAAAACTTGTAATCTGAAATAAGAAATCTCAAATCTCAAATTGATTTATGAACAAAGCACGAACATTGGGTGAATTAAGAGCTAGCGGTTATGCCGCGCGTTCGGTCAAAGACGAAATGCGGGCGAATCTGATTAAAAAACTTCGCGCGGGCGAGCGGCTTTTTCCGGGCGTTTTAGGCTACGAGGAAACGGTGGTGCCGCAAATCACGAACGCGATTCTGGCGAAACACAATCTCATTCTCTTAGGCTTGCGCGGGCAGGCTAAAAGCCGCATTATCAGGCAGTTGACCGAGCTTCTGGACGAGGAGATGCCGATTATCGCCGGTTCGGAAATCAACGACAACCCGTTTCAGCCGCTGAGCGCCTACGGGAAACAGCAAATCGACATTCACGGCGACGAAACGAAAATCGACTGGGTAGAACGCGAAAGCCGCTTCGTCGAAAAGCTCGCCACGCCCGACGTGACGATTGCCGACATCATCGGCGACATCGACCCGATAAAGGCGGCGAAAGGCGGGCATCTTTTGTCGGACGAGCTGACGATTCATTTCGGCTTGCTGCCGCGCGCCAATCGCGGGATTTTCGCGATAAACGAGCTGCCGGATTTGGCGGGAAAAATTCAGGTCGGGCTTTTCAACATTATGCAGGAAGGCGACGTGCAGATTAAAGGCTACCCGGTGCGCCTGCCGCTGGACGTGATGCTGGTTTTTTCGGCTAACCCGGAAGATTACACGGCGCGCGGAAAAATCATCACGCCTTTAAAAGACCGCATCGGCGCGGAAATCCAGACGCATTATCCGAAAGACGTCGGCTTGGGAACTTCGATTACCCGGCAGGAAGCGTGGACGAATCGCGACGGTTTTGAAGGCTTTACGGTCGATGTCCCCGATTTTATCGCCGAGACTATCGAGCAAATCGCGTTCGAGGCGCGCGACGACCAGCGCATCGACAAACGCTCCGGCGTTTCGCAGCGGTTTCCGATTACGGTTATGCAAGCCGCCGTTTCAAACGCCGAGCGACGCGCCCTGATTACCGGCGAGACGCAAATCGTGCCGCGCATTTCCGACATTTACGCCGCGCTTCCGGCGATGACCGGAAAAATGGAGCTGGAATACGAGGGCGAGCAGGTGGGCGCGGCTCGCCTGGCGAAAGATTTAATCAAGCGCGCGTGCGGCGTGATTTTTGAAGGCTTTTTCCTGGGAATCGATTTTGCGCCGACCGTGCGGTGGTTTGACGAGGGCAACAAGATTTTATTGAGCGAGACGGCTTCGGCGGAAGAATGCGTGATGCTTTTGGAAAGCGTTCCCGAATTGATTGACTCGACGCTCGTGCCGCTCGAATTCGGCGCAGGCGAAAAGGCGAAACTGGTTTCGGCGTGCGAATTCGTGCTTGAGGGTCTCTACGCGCAAAACAAAATCTCGCGCAACGAGGAAGGCGGCTTTGAAGCGACGACCAAAGCCAAGCGCGACCGTCGCGGAATGATTTACGAAGATTTCACGGACATCGAAGGTTATAACTGATGAGGCGGAAACTCTTCGCGGTTGAAGATAATTTTTATATTAGCGGGCGGCACGGAACAGTCGCGGTCGGTCGGTTGGCGCAGGATTCTCCTGCATTTAAAACCGGCGACGAAGTTATCCTGATTCGACCTGACGGGAAAGAAATAAAGGCAAAAATTGGCGGAATCCTAATGACTAACCCGTCGAGTCCTGAAGACGCCGATGTTTGGTTTAACGGTCTCACAAAAGAAGATATTCCGATTGGCACAGAAGTTTTAT
>JALZHR010000221.1 GCA_030860665.1 Acidobacteriota bacterium | reverse complement strand
GTGTAGGCGTAGCCGCCGCCTCTGGCTGTCCAGCCATACTCAATCCAGGATTCGGCTAAAGCGATACGCGGCGTTATCGACTCGGGAAATTTTTCTTTCCAGCGATTCAGGCGGGCAAAATGTTTTTTCCATTCTTCCTCCGTGCGGTTAATCGGGGTGTCGAGCCCGTAGTATATATTTCTAAGTTTCCAGTAGCCGCCGACGAGTCTTTCTTTTTCTTTCCGCGCTTTGCCGAATTCCCGTTCGAGCCAGACGAAATTTTCTTTATTTAATGCTTCAAACGCCCGGCTTATCGCTCTGCCCGTCTCCGTCGCGTTATTAAATTCTCTGGTCTTATAAGCGTCGGCTAATCTTCGCGCTTCCGCCAACTCCTTTATCACCTGTCGCTGCGCCGCTTGAGGCGATACCGGCTGCTGCGGCAGCTGCGGCTGCGGCGACTGGTAAGTTTCCTGTCTTTTGATTGCGGGAAAAGAATTCAGACAAGCCGAGGCAGAGCCAATCAGCAAAATTAAAGACGTTAATCGCACGCAAAACGAGACGTTCATTTTTTTATTTTTCTTCCTGATTATGGAAGTATTTGTCGGGTTGGAGTGGATTGGACTGGGAATAGAGCCGGAAATTTTTATGAAACGTCCGGCTCAATTTATTAAGTTCAGGTTGGGCGCGGCGAAATTTACATTCGCGAAATCAAATTGCCGAGCTTGCCGACGCCGCTGTGGCGTTCCATTTCTTCTTTGGCGATGGTCGTCGTGTTCTGGATTCCGGCGAGGCGCAGGCGAAATTCGTCCGGGTTGGTCGAGCCGCGCAACGCTTCTTCGAGCGAGATAAGACCGGATTGATAAAGATAAAACAGCGATTGGTCAAACGTCTGCATCCCGTATTGCGACGTTCCCGCCGCGATGGCGTCGCGGACTTGCGAAGTTTTTTCCTCGTTCAAAATGTAATCGCGAATCAGCGGCGTCGAAACCAGAACTTCGACCGCCGGAACTCTGCCTTTGCCGTTGGCTTCCTTCATCAGGCGCTGCGAAACGACCGCCTTTAAAAGCCCGGCGAGCTGAATGCGGATTGATTTCTGCTGGAACGGCGGGAAAGCCGAGATGATGCGCGCAATCGTCTCCGAAGCGTCCAGCGTGTGCAGCGTCGAGAGCACGAGATGCCCGGTTTCGGCGGCGACCAGCGCGGTTTCAATCGTTTCGAGGTCGCGCATCTCGCCGACCAGAATCACGTCCGGGTCCTGCCGGAGCGAGCCGCGCAGGGCTTCGGCGAAATTCCGCGTATCGACGTCGACTTCGCGCTGCGTGATGAAAGATTTTTTGTCCTTGTGGAGAAACTCGATCGGGTCCTCGACCGTGACGATATGCGAGTTTCGCGCTTGATTGATGTGGTCGACCATAGCTGCGAGCGTGGTCGATTTTCCCGAGCCGGTCGTGCCGGTGACGAGAATCAAGCCGCGGTTCTCGTCGGCGATTTTCGTCAGAATCGGCGGCAGACCCAGCTCGGCGAAATTGCGAATCGTGTCGGGGATGACGCGCGCGACGATGCCGACCGAGCCGCGCTGCTGAAAAATATTGACGCGAAATCTGCCCAAGCCCGAGACGCTGTAGCCGATGTCGACCTCGTAAGCCTCTTTAAAATGCTGTTTCTGGCGGTTCGACATCATCGAGAAAGCCATCTCCAGCGTTTCTTCCTGCGCCAGGCGCGCGACACCGGAAACCGGGCGCAGCTCGCCGCTCACGCGAATCACGGGAAAAGAGCCTGCTCTCAGGTGCAGGTCGGATGCGCCAAAGCTCATTGCCATCCGCAATAAATCGTCAATTCTGGTCGGCATACAAGAAGAATAGAAACTTTCTTAAGATTTTTTTTGGGTTGGGACAGATTTTAAACGTTTGGACGAGAAAAGCCAAACTGCCTAAAAGATTTTAACCGTGATAAACCGCCCGCGTCAATCATTATTTTAGAACCGAAGGCGAAGCGGCAATAAAACGCAAAGGCGGATTGAGCTTATAAGCTCAATCCGCCTTCTTTATTTTGAATCTTGTTTCAAATATTTTCGCCGAAAAATCTCCAAATCCGGATTATTGAATTATCCTTGCGAATCAATATTTTTCTAAATCACTTCGTTAATTCTTCGACCATTTTGACCGCGCCTTCAATATCGCCTCTATAGACAATCGTTCCGGTTTGATTTATGACGAAAGCTGCGGGAAAACGAAACACTCCGAATTTTTCCGACATCTCCGCGTCTTTCGTAATGACGACGGGAAAGGAATGCCCTTCTTCTCTAATCATTTCAAAGGCTTGATTAGGTTTATCGTCTTCAATCGGTTTATTAACCGCCAGAATCATCACCGACGGGTCGTTGCCGTAAGTTTGATAGGCACGCTCAAGTTGCGGAAACTTCACAAAGCAATATCCGCAGCGCGTGTGCCAGAAATCAAGCAAAACGATTTTGCCGTTGAAATCCTGTTCGGTTATCAGCTTTCCGCTTTCATCGAAGGCTTCAAACCGGGCAGGCAGCGAGTATGAAACCCGCCCGGTAAACGTTCCGTGCTGCGATTTATGTATCCAGTAATGCCATCCCTGAAAAAACATAAAAAGCGTAAAGCCGGATGCCAGTAAAACAGGCAGTATCCGCCACGGGCTTTTCAATCGCAGATACAGAAAGCCGGACGCGATAGCCATCAGATGCATCACAAAGTATGGCAAGCCCGAAACGCTTTCGACGAAGAAAAGATATATAGTATAAGACTCGATTAAAAGCCTCGCCGCCAGTATTACGACGAAAATTCTCGCCTCCGATTGCTCTCTTCCGAATTTCCTGATGCAGTAAACGGTGAAAAAAAAACAGGCGAAAAAGCTGACCAGAGAATTGTAGTTTATCGACCCGGTAAGCTGGGCGATGACGACCATCATCAGAAACAAAACAATGAGTATTTTGAGAAATATTTTATAATTCATAGCGATAAATTAAGAAAAGTAGGCGAATCGCCTACTTTTCAATCTTAATACCCTATCACGGTTGAGGATTGGTGCATTTGTTTGTGCAATCCCAAGTTCCGGTCGGACCACACTCCGGAAACATAACACAGTTCCAAGCCGCGCAGCCGCCGGAGGCGCAATACCAGCGACAGTCGCACCATACGGCTTGTGAGTTCGTGTCATCGGGAACTAATTTCTGGACGCCGATTTCCATAAAAATCGCGTAGCCTTCCGGCTTGGAAAAAACCGCGAAAATACCCGCTTCGAGCGTCTCAAGGGCTTTCGCCTCCTGCTCTTTGGTAAGATGCGCGCGCGAGGCAAATGTATTTGGCGATAAAGACGTTAAAAATTCCATAATAAACTCGTTCTGAGCTTTTGAGAATTTTCCCGTCGCCAGATGATAAACCATCTGGGTTTTCCAGATGTTAACCCTGTCGCCGACCGGCATTTCCCTGACGATTTTCCTTCTTGCGCGAGTTCCGAATTTAAGTAAATCCTCATATTTTTGCAAAAGCGCGGCATCCTCGTCCTTGTTTTCAAAAAGCGCGGCGAGAATTTCGGCGGCTTCTTTCGGCGGGAAAATCGCCATCGCTTTATTTTCCATTTCCTGCCCGATTTGCTCGGACAGTCTTACGTTTTCAGGATTTCCCTTGTCGTATAAATCGGCGGAAACTTTCGATACGGCGTCCAGAATAAAGTCTCTCTGCTCTTTGGTCATATTCGGACGCTTGATAAACTGCAAAGCGAACTGGATTTTGAAAAAGCTCGCTTTTTGTTCGTTTGAAGATTCACGAAATGCCGTTCGCCTCTCTTTTACCGGCAATGACGCGATTTTTAAGTAATTCGCAAAGGCGTCGCTGCCGGCGGCGATTGAAGGCGGCAGGACAAATTTTTCGCTCGTGCAGGTCGCCTGTCGAGATGGTTCGGTTTTCGTAACTTCCGCCTTTTGAGCAAACACGTTCGGAATCAGCGAACCTAGAAGCCCGACGATAATTAGTGTGAAAAACACAAAGCTGTTGTTTTTTTTCATTTTAATTTTACCTCGTAGATTTGGGAAAACCGTTTTGTAGTTTACCCGTCGTCCGGTGGACAGGTTTGACGCGCCTTTGATTTAGACGCATCGTTTCGCTTTACCCGCCGCTGCGGGAAACGTTTTCACCCAAGCCGTAAGCGAAAGTCCTTTACACGAAGCGGACAGCTTCCGGCTGAGGCGATATTGCAGAGGAAAATTATTCATCCTTCTTCGACCGGGCAGTTTAATATCAGAAAAGGCTGTCGGTTTTGGGATATATTTTACTTGTTTTGCAACCACTGAAGCATAGCTCTTTTGCCGGCGGCGCGTCAAGATTTTCCGGTTTGGGTTTACACCCGTTTGACTTAGCAAAAATCATCTCTATAAAATCAGTTTTTATGCAGCCGCGAACCCGACGCCAGCGCGAGATTCTGGATTTTATCACCGAGTTTATCGAAGAGCGCGGGCATATCCCGTCCTACCAGCAGATTGCCCGCAAATTTAAAATCGCCTCGAAATCAGCCGTCGCCAAGCACATCGCGGCGATGGAAAAACAGGGCATTTTGCAGCGACGGCGCGAGGACGGCAGCTTCGGCTTGGCGCTGCGCGCGGAAAATCTCGTCAATGAAGCGGTCTGCGAAGTCGAATGGCTCGAAATCACGGGCGCGGACAGCGGCGACGGCTTCAGCGAAAACTGGGAGCAGGAGCCGCTTTTCGTGCCGAAATTTCTGCTCGGCTATTACGACCCGGAAAGAATCCGCGCCTTTCGCGTGCCGAACGACTCGATGCTCGACGAGCACATCTGCGAAGGCGACATCGCGCTGATTGAAAAACGCTCCTTCGCCCGCGACGGCGCAATCGTCGTCGCCAAAGCCGAAGCGCGCGTCGTGCTGAAACGCTTCTATCGCAGCGGCGCAAACGTCGAGCTGCGACCGGCGAACCGGAATTACGAGACGCTTCGGCTGGCGGCTGACAAAGTCTCGGTTCACGGCGTCCTGCACGGTCTCTTGCGTCCGCTGAGCTAAAAAGTTAATCTACAATTTCACCGCAGAGACGCGGAGACGCAGAGGAAAATCAGAAGCAGGATGAGCAGGATAAAACTTACTTTCTTATCTGTGTTTATCTGTGTTCATCTATGGACTATTTCTCTTAAAAATCTCCGCGTCTCCGCGTCTCTGCGGTTAAAATAAATTATAAGGTTTTATATTGTGTCAAATAATCCGACTCCGAATGCCAGCTACAGCGTCACCTTGCGCGTCAAGATTCTGAACAAGCCCGGTAAATTAGGCGAAATCACGACCGCCATCGGGCGCGTCGGCGGCGACATCGAAGCGATTGACATCGTCAGCGTCGGCAAGGATTTTCTCATCCGCGACATCACCGTCAACGCCTCGAGCGAAAAGCACGACGAGGAAATCGTCCAGGCGCTGACCAACATCGACGGCGTGGAAATCGTCCACACATCCGACCGCACGTTTCTGATGCACCTCGGCGGCAAAATCGAAGTGGCGTCGAAAGTTCCTCTAAAGACGCGCGCCGATTTGTCGATGGCATACACGCCGGGCGTCGCCCGCGTCTGCGAAGCGATTCACAAAGACCCGGAAAAGGCTTACACCTTGACCATCAAAAAAAACACGGTCGCCGTCGTCTCCGACGGCACGGCGGTTCTCGGCTTGGGCGACATCGGCGCGGCGGCGGCGATGCCGGTGATGGAAGGCAAGGCACAGCTTTTTAAAGAGTTCGGCGGCGTCGACGCTTTTCCCATCTGTCTGAACACGAAAGACCCGGACGAAATCGTCAGGACAGTCAAAAACATCGCCGTCGCTTTCGGCGGCATTAATCTCGAAGACATCTCCGCGCCGCGCTGTTTTGAAATCGAAGACCGCCTGAAAGAGGAGCTTGACATTCCGGTTTTTCACGACGACCAGCACGGAACGGCGGTCGTCGTCCTCGCCGCGCTCATCAACGCCCTGAAAATCGTCGGCAAAAAAATGGAAGACATCAAGCTGGTCGTCAACGGCGTGGGCGCGGCGGGCGTCGCCTGCACGAAAATCGTGATGGCGGCTGGCGTGAAGAACATCGTCGGCTGCGACCAGTCGGGCGCGCTCTACGAAGGTCGACGGGAAAATATGAACTGGGTCAAGGACTGGTATGCGCGCAATACGAACCGCAATCTGGAAAAAGGCTCGATTCACGACGTAATTAAAGGCGCGGACGTGTTTTTCGGCTTGTCAGTGCCGGGCGTGATTGACGCGGGCGACCTGAAAAATATGGCGAAAGACCCGATTGTTTTCGCGATGGCGAACCCGATTCCCGAAATTATGCCGGAAGAAGCAGCCGGTCACGTCGCGGTGATGGCGACGGGCAGAAGCGATTACCCTAACCAGATTAACAACGTTCTCTGCTTTCCGGGCATCTTTCGCGGCGCGCTGAACTGCCGCGCCTCTCGCATCAACGAGGAAATGAAGCTCGCCGCCGCCATCGCCATCGCCGAAATCATCGGCGAAGACGAGCTTTATCCCGACTACATCATCCCGTCCGTGTTCGACAAACGCGTCGGTGAAGCGGTCGCGGCGAGAGTCGAGGAAGCGGCGTATGAAACCGGCGTCGCGCGGCGCGAAAGAGCGACGACGGACACCGAATTTTAAGCCTGAAAAAGGCTTTGCACCAAAAGTGCTTAAATTTGGCATTTTGCACCAAAAGTATCAAAAAGGCAGAAGCCCGCGCGTCAGCAAGGGCGCTCTTG
>JALZHR010000168.1 GCA_030860665.1 Acidobacteriota bacterium | reverse complement strand
GGCAATAAAGAGACTCCCCCGAAAACCGGTAACACAACATTGACTAAAACATCGACGAAAAACAGCTCTTCCAGGGAAAGAGAATATCATCTCGGTTCGCGGGGCGGCTGCTATTACCTGACCGAATCGGGTGAGAAGAAATACGTCGATAAAAAGTATTGCGCGCGGACAACTGAGCCGAAGACCGAAGAACCGGAAGTCAATGAAGACAAGAAAACCGAAACTGAAACCAAACCGGCGGATAAGCCGGAGTCAAAAGACAGGACTTATACTAAAGGCACACGCGGTGGTTGTTACTACATTAATTCTTCAGGAAAGAAAATTTACGTCGATAAAAGTCTTTGTAACTAAGCTCGGCGGCATACAAAAGGGAGCGTTTTAGAATTATTTACAATGCGAAATTTTGTGATTGCTTTATTATTGCTTTGTCTTATTACGTGCTTCGGATGTAGCAATTCCGGGGCGGGGCATTCGACCGCAAGACCTACATTGATGCCAGCGCCCGGGCATCAAGCGAATACATCATCGACGCCGCTCAAAGAAGATAGTAACCGACAGGAGAAAACTGCGCCGGAGGCAGTCCAGACTCCGGCTGCGACCAATAAAGTTGCGGAGTCATCGCCGTCATCTTCTTCGCCGATACCACAGAAAAAAAGCAGCTGCGACCCGAATTATTCGGGCTGCGTTCCGATTGCCAGCGATGTCGATTGCGCTAGCGGCAAGGGGGACGGACCAGAATATGTGGACGGACCGATTCGTGTAACCGGAACTGATATATATAAGCTTGACAACGACAGCGATGGAATTGCCTGCGAAAATTGAGCGGATTCAAAATATTGATTAGGTGTCCAAATATACGACTTTGAAAAAGTCGAGGAAGAAAAATAAAATGTTGGGCGAACAAAGGTTAATCAGCGAATTTGACGAGATCATACTTGACGACTTCTTCTCGTCGGAAATCGAAACGGATGATGACTATTCCATTCTTGGCGAAATGTTTGATGAAGATGAGTGAAGAATTTTAGCAAGCGGGTAAATTCACAATGCAGGGAAACACAAAATGAAGCAAGTTTCGCTACTCACACTGTTGTTCTATTTCGTATTGATTGTTAATGCACAAACGGATGAAGGAAGCTCCGGCAGCGGCTTAAGGAATCTTCCGGTTGATAACACGGCTGAAATCAAATTCAATCAAATCTCCAGCGATGCCGGGCGTTACTTCAAGGAAGCCTTATTACACTTCCGAGATGGCGAACGTTCAATTGCCCGGGAAAAATTCGACCGGGCAGTTGAAGTTTTTATAATGTCAGGCATCAACGTCCGCGCCAGCAAAAACCTGAACGACTGCTATAATCAACTGATTGAGACGGTTTACCGCATCGAGTTTCCGTCGAGCCAGCAGCCGCAAATCCGCAGCCTTTCGGCGACCTGCGGCTGGAACATCGACAACAAATTAGCCGACGACGTCGTCGCCAAGCTCGCGCAGCCCGCGCCTCAGCAGCAGCAGAATAACGCGACCACGGACAAAAATCTCGTGACGGCGGTCGCCGACAACAAAACTCAGTCGACCGTGCCGCAAGCCGGATTTACCGACCAGGGTTTTGAAGTTTCGCCGCTCGATGATTTAGCAAAACTTGAATTAAATAGTGATGCAAAAAGAAAACCGCAAAGGGGTGCTAATGCGTGTCAAGAGCTTAATTCTCCGATTGTTCAAGGATTGCGTCTTGAAATATCTCTCGCGCAAATAAAGAGAAATCCTATGTTGGATTTTCGCAAAGCAAAAATTTCTACTGCAATCAAAAACACCTTCTATTTTAATAACATTAATTCAAACGTTAATACCTTGACGTTAACCTTCTATCAAAACCAGCTCCAAGCAATGATGGTCTTTTATAGCGATAACATTAAATGGCGCTCGTTGGAAGAATTCAGAAGCAAAGTGTCAACCTCATTAGGTGTAGATGGTATTTGGAAAAAAAATCAAGGGGTTTTTGATGAGTCTCAAGAAATTGCCTGTCGAAACTTTACACTGAAATTGATAAAAAAAGGGAATGAATACTCCATATTTATCTCTTCAAATAATCTTATGAAAAAAATGATCGAAGACCAAATAAAAGAACAGGAAAGGGAACGATCAATAAATGAGAAGAAGAAAGAATCTTTCAAACCATAAATCAATGACTGAGCAAACCAAAATGCTTTTAAACTTTCTCGCGCTCATCGTGATGGGTTTACCCTTTCTCTACCGCGCGCTCGGCATCTACGAAATGACCGCGCCGGAAGTTTTTATTTTTATCGGCAAAACAATTCTGCTCACTCTCTCTTTTATAATTTCCTGCTGCTTATTCGGGAAATTAATTGAGATAAGACGCAAATATTTTAACTAAAACAAAACCGAATCACGATTTACGCAACCTTTATAAAGCTGAAGATATTAGTTGCTGGTTTGAACCGGGCGGAGCTGTCCGGCTGAATTTATCGGAACTACAATATCTCCGTCCCAGCAGGTGCAGTAAATAGCTTTCGTCATCGTCAAACTGATGGGATTTCCGTTTGCTCCGCTCATTCCGTAAGCTTGTTTGGGCGGTCTTGACGTCAGCGAATTTACCGAGAGAATTTGGTCTATTACGCTTTTTCGCGGATGCCCAAATTCATTGGCATTATTGTCGGTATGGAACCCGGCGGAGATAACTGCAATTCTCGGCGTCATCTCGTTTAGATAAGCTTCGTTGGTCCCGTTTCTGGAGCCGTGATGCCCGACCTTGTAAACGTCTATATCCATTAAACTGCCGCTCGCAAATCTTTGCAGCATTCTGGGGATTGCGGGCGTGCAGCGACTGTCCGGTTCCCACTCGGCATCGCCCGTAATTAGTATTGTTCGCTGTTTATATCTAATCCTGACCACCAAGGAGTCATTGTTCGGGCTGTCACAGTTCGTCGAAGCGTTCAGAAAAATTATTTCAGCCTGCGAAGCGGAATTTTGAAGGTCTCTGAACCACTGGGTGGTGTAGCCGTCCGAATCAATATCTTCGGCATCCACTTTATTGTAAATAATGCTGTTTGGTTGTTCTTCGTTCCTGCGTCGAATAAACTCCCTGACCTCATTTATCTGATTGAAGCCGCCGCCGCTTCCGGTATCGCCGTTATCAACGAAATTCCTGACGCGATACCGGTTCATTACTTCCGTAATAAAGCGCGTATGGTCAAAATGCGGGTGCGTGACGATAAGACTGTAAAATGTTCGATTCAGAGCGGGATGACTATCAAAAAAGCGGTCGAGATACTCGAAAAGATGCGTTCGAGCGGTCGTTCCGTTAAAACTGCCCGCGTCAATTAAAACCGCCGCCGTTTTGAACTCCAAAAGTGTCGCTTCGCCCTGTCCGACATTAATATGATGAACTTTCATTTGGGGTTTGGCTGTAATTGTCCAAACACTGATTATCAGGACCGTGATTAATGATAGTTGGAACGATTTCATATTTTTTTCCTCTGGCGTCTGACTGCGTTTCACAATTCGCTATGCGAGCCGAAATTAAAAAGCAAAACACCTACCCTATAAGGTGAATCGGCTTCTTTGAGTGGTATAGACACGACCACATAACTAAAAGTCGTCTCGTCGGCAAAGCTACCCGATTAATCTTTAGCCGGAAATACGGGAATCAACCAAACGCATCAAACTAATGCGTTTGACCCATCCTTTATTCGTAAATTTTGTCGTCGGTGGGCATATCTTATGAGAAAGCGTCTTTTAAGTCAATGACTTTTTTTTGCTAGCCTCCCAACGGCATTGTTGCTTAAAATCAAAGAACAACCAAAAACTTCTAGCCGAACCACAATCTGTCCCAAACTCTTTAAGCCAATTTAAAATATTACGCCGCCGATAATTAAAGTTTGAGAAATCGGGTCGAACAGGTGTATAAAGACTGTTATGCCCATAAATAAAACAGAAGATAACTTTATTTCTAACGATGCGTCGAATAACCCGGTGATGAGCTGGACGATTGAAAATGTGAAAGATCGGCGTTTCGTTCGAGTTGTCGCCAGAGGCGTTTACAATATCGACGATCATATGCGGATGCTCGAAGACTTGGTAACCCGCGATTCCTGGAAACCGGGCATGAATTTGCTGATTGACGATACAAGTCTCGACTTTCGCCAATCCAGCTTGGAAGAATTACGAGAAGTCAGCATCAGGCGGATTGGGTTAGACGCCCTCATCGGCGGCGGTAAAACAGCCGTTCTGGTTAGTTCCTTGACCGGTTTTGCACGAGCCCGCCAATACGAGCTAATCACGAGCGGAAAAATATCGGCAAAAATAGAAATTTTCAGAGATGAAGACGAAGCTCTTCTCTGGTTACTTACTTAAGAGTCGGCTGAGTTCCGAAACTCAAGCATCACTAAGCAACTCATAACCCTCTACAGCAGTGCGCGCCTGTCGTTTGATTGTTTCA
>JALZHR010000153.1 GCA_030860665.1 Acidobacteriota bacterium | reverse complement strand
CCGCCCGCGAAACCGGCAGCTACACGCTCGACGGCTACCCGCGCACCGCGGTTCAGGCGCGCGACCTTGAAAATCTCGCCAAAGAACAGGGCAGAGAGATTCAGGCTATCGAGGTGGACGTGCCGCGCGAAGAATTGATGAGGCGGATGACCGGGCGGCGTAATTGCCCGGTTTGTAATGAAATTTACAATATCTATACGAAGCCGCCGAAAAACGACAATGTTTGCGATTTTCATCCCGAAGCGCAGTTGAATCATCGCGCCGACGATTATGAGGAAACCGTCAAAACCCGTCTGGCGACCTACGACGAATTGACCAAGCCGCTGCTGGATTATTACGAGCAGACCGGGCGGCTGCAAAAAATAAACGGCGAAGGCGATTTGGAAAGAATCTACGCCGAATTGGAAAAGCTGATTTGAGATGTCGGATGTTAGCCAAACCGTCGCCGGTATCTGACATCTAATTTCTGACCACTATTTAAATGGACTCAAGAGTCGGCGCGGTTTTAAGCCGCGCGAGCCACGTCTTATTAGGAAAGCGGATGATTATCGCCAAATCGAAAAAAGATTTAGACAAGATGCGCGAGGTCGGCGAGCTGATCGCCGAAGTCCGCGAGGAGCTGCGCAAAATGGTCGGCATCGGCGTCACTTCGCTGGAGTTGAACGACGCCGCCGACCGGATGATTCGCGGGCGCGGCGCGATTCCGACCTTTATCGGTTATCACGGTTTCCCGTATGCGATTTGCGCTTCGGTCAACGAGCAGGTCGTGCACGGTTTTTCCAACGATATTCCGCTTAAAGAAGGCGATATTATCTCGATTGACGTTGCCGCGACCTACAATGGCTTTGTCGGTGACACGGCGATAACCGTGCCCGTCGGAAAAATCAGCGACGAGGTGGCGCAGTTGATTAAAGTCACGGAAGAATGCCTTCACCTGGCAATCGAGCAGTGCTACCCGAACAACCGCGTCGGCGACCTCGGATACGCCGTGCAGTCGCACGCCGAGAAATTCGGTTACGGGATTGTGCGCGATTACGTCGGTCACGGCATCGGGCGCAAAATGCACGAAGCGCCGCAGATTCCGAATTACGGGCGACCCGGAACGCGCGAAAAGATTCGCCCCGGATACTGCTTTGCGATTGAGCCGATGATAAATCTGGGCGGCGCGGAAACGAAAGTTCTGGGCGACAAATGGACGGTCATCACGGCGGACGGAAAACCGAGCGCGCATTTCGAGCACACGATTGCCGTCACTGAGGAAGGACCGGAAATTTTAACCCTGACCAAAGAGCAAAAGGCGCAGCGAAAACAGGAAAACGCCGAAACTGTTGCGGCGTAGTTGAAAAAAACTCTGAAAAAGGGTAACATAAGCAGTTTGTCAATAATACTCGAATTGACACTGTAAGATATGTCGAAAGAAGAAGCGATAGAGGTCACGGCTACGGTTCTGGAAACGCTGCCGAACGCGATGTTCAAGGTCGAGCTGGAAGGCAACCAGCATCAGGTTCTGGCGCATATCTCCGGCAAGATGCGGAAAAATTTTATCCGAATCCTGCCGGGCGACCGGGTTTTAGTCGAGCTTTCGCCCTACGATTTAAGTCGCGGGCGGATTACGTATCGCTATAAGTAGGAAATAAAGCGAGGGATTAGAGGAAATGAAAGTTCGTCCTTCTGTAAAGAAAATTTGCGACAAGTGCAAAATTATTCATCGTAAAGGCGTTGTGCGCGTGATTTGTGATAATCCGAAGCATAAGCAGCGCCAGGGCTAGTTTTTAGTAATAAGTGATAAGTGATAGGTAATAAGAAAATTCTTTTCCCTATCACCTGTCACTCATAACTTATCACTTTTGGAGAGATTTAAAGATGGCTCGTGTAGCAGGCGTGGACTTACCACCACAAAAAAGAGCGCAAATCGGTTTAACTTATATTTACGGCATCGGAAAGGCTCGCGCGACGGCGATTCTCGAAGAAGCGCAAATCAATCTTGATACGAAAATCAGGGATTTGGGCGAGGACGAGCTCGGACGCGTCCGCGCAATTCTCGACGCGCAGGGCGAAATCGAGGGCGACCTCCGCAAACGCGTGCAGATGGACATCAAACGTCTGATGGACATCGGCTGCTATCGCGGCTTGCGTCATCGCCGCAGCCTGCCGGTTCGCGGACAACGCACCAGCACCAACGCGCGCACCCGCAAAGGTCCGCGCAAAGCCGCCGTCGCGAAGAAGAAAGCGCCGGGCAAGAAATAAAGGAATTTGCGATTTTCGATTGCCGATTTGCGATTGGATAAGGATTTTGCTTCGCAAAAAAATAGAAAGAAATTTCCCTATCCAATCTAAAATCTAAAATCTAAAATCTAAAATAAAAAGATGGCAAAGCAACAACAAGCAGCAGGCAAAGGTAAAAAGAGTTTTCGGAAAAAAGAGCGCAAAAACATTCCGACCGGAATCGCGTTTATCGCCGCTTCTTTTAACAACACGCTGATTTCTATTACCGATACCCAGGGAAATTTAATCGCGCAGTCCTCGTCGGGCGCGCGCGGCTTCCGCGGCTCGCGTAAAGGAACGCCTTTTGCGGCGCAGCAGGCGGCTTCGGAAGTGGCGCGCAAGGCGATTGAAGCCGGAATGCGCGAATGTGAAGTCCGCGTTAAAGGTCCGGGCGGCGGTCGCGAATCGGCAATCCGCGCGATTCATCAGGCTGGCATCCGCGTCACTGCGATTCGCGATACGACGCCGATTCCGCATAACGGATGTCGCCCGCCGAAACGCAGAAGAGTTTGAACGATTTGGGATTTCGGATTTGGGATTTGAAATCTGAAATTTAAGATTTTAACTTTTATAAAAACTATCGAAAGGACGAAAGGCGAACTTGCTTTGTAGGTTCGTCTGTAAACTTTTCCAATAAAAATCAGCGCGGTCGGTTTCGGTTTCGGCGGCGGATTAAAAACAAATCCGCAATCCCAAATCCGGATTCCCGAATTGCGCTGTTGGAGGCAATATTTAATGGCTAGATATAGAGAAGCGGTGTGCCGTCTGTGCCGCCGCGAAGGCGCAAAGTTATTTTTAAAGGGCGACCGTTGTTTTAAACCGTCGTGCCCGATTGAGAAGCGCGGAACGCAGCCGCCGGGAATGCACGGCGCGACCGCCCGGCGCAAAGTTCTGGTCGGCTACGGTCAGCAGCTTCGCGAAAAGCAGAAAGTAAAACGCATCTACTTCGTTCTGGAAAAACAATTCCGCAATTATTTCGAGAAAGCCTCGCGTCAGAAAGGCATCACGGGCGAAAACCTGCTCTTTTTGCTGGAACGCCGTCTGGACAATGTCGTCTTCCGCGCCGGTTTTTCCACGTCCCGCCGCCAGGCTCGCCAGTTGGTCAATCACGGTCACGTCGAAGTCAACGGGCGCAAGGTAGATATTCCCTCGTTTCAGGTAAAGCAGGGCGACGTCATCACGATTAAGGAAAAAAGCGTGAGAAATCCGCACGTCGAAGGCGCCTGGTCGACCGCCGGCGGTCGCGGACGCCCGCAGTGGATTACGGCGGGCGCGACCGATGCGCTGAGCGCGACCGTTTCGGGCTTGCCGACGCGCGCCGATATTGACGCGACCATCAACGAGCAGTTAATCGTTGAGCTTTATAGTAAGTAGTTTACAGAGTTGCAGAAAGTCGCGGGAAGGTGCGGGAAGTTTTAAGAACTTTAACTCTGCAACTCTCTGCAACTACCTGCAACTTTCTGCAACTTTTTTAGGACTGATAAAAATATGACAACAAACAACCTTTGGACAGATTTTCAAATGCCGAATCGCTTAGAGGTTGAAAAAGAAACCTTGACCGAGCGATACGGGAAATTCTACGCCCAGCCGTTCGAGCGCGGTTTCGGAACAACCATCGGAAACTCTCTGCGCCGCGCGCTGCTTTCCTCGATTGAAGGAGCGGCGATTACGGCGGTCAAAATCGAAGGCGTCGAGCATGAATTTTCGTCTATCAAAGGCGTGGTCGAAGATGCGACGGACGTTATCTTAAATCTCAAGCAGATTCCGTTCAAACTTCACGGAGCGGGCGCTAAAACCTTAACCATCAGCAAATCCGAAGCGGGCGAAGTGACCAGCGCGGACATCGAGCACGACGGTGACGTGGAAATTCTCGACCAGAACGTTCACATCGCGACGGTCGGCGCGGGCGGTGAATTGAATATCGAGATGCGTCTGAAACACGGGCGCGGCTACGTCTCCGCCGAATTTAACAACGACGAAGACCTTTCGCTCGGATACATCCCGATTGACTCGGTTCACACGCCGATTAAAAAGGTCAATTACACCGTCGAAGCGACGCGTCAGGGCTCGAACACGGAATTTGACAAACTGACCATCGAAGTCTGGACGGACGGTTCGGTCAAGCCGGACGATTCAATCGGTCTGGCGGCAAAGCTCGTCAAAGACCATATGACCATCTTCATCAATTTTGAAGAGGAAGAAGACGAATACAAATACGAAGACATCGCGCGCCCGCCGCTGATGCGCAATGATTTGCTCGACCGTTCGGTCGACGAGCTGGAATTGTCCGTGCGTTCTTACAACTGTTTGAAAAACGCCGACATCCGCTCGATTCGCGATTTGGTGCACCGCACCGAGCGCGATATGATGGCGACCAAAAACTTCGGTAAAAAATCCCTGAACGAAATCAAAGACCTGCTCCACGGTATGGGCTTGGATTTCGGGATGGATTTCGACGAGCAGGGCAATCCGATTCCCGGCTCCGGCGGACGCGACTTAGCAGACTAAAAAATTAGTCGAGAGCCAAGAGTCGAGAGTCGAGAGAAGAAAACAATAGCTTCCCGACTCTTGACTCTTGACTCTCGACTCTCGACTAATTGTTATGAGACATTTAAAAGCACATCGTAAATTGGGTAGAACGACCGAGCATCGGATGTCGATGCTGCGGAATCTGGCGACCAGCTTGATTAACGCCGAAAAAGGACAAATCGTGACCACCGTGCCGAAGGCGAAAGAGCTTCGCTCGTTTGTCGAGAAAGCCATCACGCTGGCGCGCCGGGCGCAGAATCTGACGGGCGACGACGCCAAGGTGCAGGAAGTTCACCTGCGCCGCCAGGCGGCGAGATTTTTCCACGCCGGAAACCGCAACCATAAAGCGGAACTGAGCCGTTTTCGCGGTAAAAAAGGCGAGCCGAAAGAGCGTCCCGAAAGGACGGCGGGAGTCGCTGCGGTGCAGCGGCTGTTCGGCGAGCTGGGAACTCGCTACAAGGACCGCAACGGCGGCTACACGCGCATCATCAAACTCGGTCGCCGGCAGGGCGACAACGCGGAGATGGCGGTCATTCAACTGGTCGATACGCCGGGCGAGACGACGGCGGCGGGAAAGCAGTAAAATCCTGATTCGCGAATCGTGAATCGTAAATCGTGAATAGAAAAAGACTATTTACCGTTTATGATTCACGATTCACGATTTACGGTTAAATAAAGGAGCGATAGATGAGCCAGCAAGCGACATCGGCGAAAAAGGAAACGGCGAAAAAGGCGGCGAAAAGCGCGCGCGCAGCGGCGAAAGCCGCCGAGCCTTCGTTGAATATGGAAGAACTGCGCGAGCTTGCCGAACTGGTTGACGCGCACGGTTTTACGGATTTCGAGTTTGAAAACGAGACGATTCGCGTTCGTCTGAGCAAGCAAACCGCTCCGGCGCAGATTGTCCAAACCGTTCAGCCCGTCGCCGCTTCCGCGCCCGTTCAATCTTCTTCCGCCGCCGCCGCCGCTCCGGCACAGACGGCTGCTGCTGCGGCAGGCGGAAAGACCGAAACTCCGCATCCGGGGGCGAAAGCCGAAACCGAAGCGGCGGCTGACGAGGATTTGTATAAAATTCCGTCGCCGATCGTCGGAACGTTTTATCGCTCGCCCTCGCCGGACAAAGAACCGTATGTTCAAATCGGCAGCCGCGTCTCGCCCGAATCGGTCGTCTGCATCATCGAAGCGATGAAGCTGATGAACGAGATTCAGGCTGAAGTTTCGGGCGAAGTCGCCAAAATCTACGTCGAAAACGGTCAGGCGGTCGAATACGGTCAGCCGCTTTTCGGAATCAGAAAGTGAGCAGTAAGCAGTGAGCGGTAAGCAGTAGGCAAAGTTGTGAGTTTTTACGGCTCACTGCTTACTGCTCGCCGCTCACCTTTTTAGAATGAAAACTGAAAAGTTTCGCAAAATTTTAATCGCCAATCGCGGCGAAATTGCCTGCCGGATTATCTGGACGTGCAAGGAAATGGGCATTCGGACGGTCGCCGTGCATTCGGAAGCCGACAAGGACGCGCTGCACGTGCGTTTTGCCGATGAAGCCATCTGCATCGGACCCGCGCCTTCGGCGCAGAGTTATCTGAACATTCCGGCAATCATCAGCGCAGCGGAAATCGCCAACGTTGACGCGATTCACCCGGGCTACGGTTTTTTAGCCGAATCGGAAACTTTTGCGAAAATCTGCGGCGACTGCAATATCAAGTTTATCGGACCTCAGCCGCACGTTATCAAAATGATGGGCGACAAGGTCGAAGCGCGCCGCACGATGACCGCCGCCGGAGTTCCGATTCTGCCCGGTTCGCCCGACCCGATTGAATCGGCGGACGAAGCGATAAGGCTGGCGAAGGAAATCGGTTTCCCGGTCATCATCAAAGCGGCGGCTGGCGGCGGC
>JALZHR010000133.1 GCA_030860665.1 Acidobacteriota bacterium | reverse complement strand
GTCTGGAGTCGAGAGTCAAAAGAAAAAGTTTCTGCTCTCGACTCTCCACTCCAGACTCTCGACTCTTTAATTCCAATCGTCCATTTCGTCAGGCTTCTGCGATGCCACTATCTGCGCCGCATACTCGTAAACCTTTTTTTCCCAATCGTCGGTTTCGCCCGTTAGTCTGAGCGCGGCTTGCGGGTGGGCGGCGTTGCGTTCGAGCCGCAAAACCTGCGCCGTCACTGCGACCTGGTCTGACGGATTTTCCGTGACAATCAGGTTCACTTCGCTGCCGACCGCCGGAAGCCTGCGCGGCAGATGCACCAGCGCGCCCTTCTGCCCGACGTTTTCCGTCAAGCCTTCTTCGACGATTTCATTGCCTTCATCCGTTTTCCATTCCACGCGAATCGGGAAGGAAATCAAATAGCGTTCTGCGTGACGGCGTTCCTGCTGCATAAGTGGTAAATTCTCCGTTTTTCAAACTAAAAATGGCTTTTGAAATATACGAAATTCGTTCGCTTAAGTCTATTAAAAAGAGTAGTTTTGCCCGATCTTTTCCGCGCCCGTTTCGTAAGTGATAGATTAGATTGCTCTTACGGGCTGGACAAATTTTATTTAGGTGTGATACCTTTATAAATGTCCTAAGCAGACACTTTTCGCGGCATCCGCCGCATCAACCCTTCAGCCTAAGTTTTACGCGTCTCAAATTGGCTGGTTTAATGTGTTTTCTCACGAAAACACGTTTAGCTTTTTTGGGATTTGGGCTGAGGAAAAACAGAAAAGGAGCAATTGATAAATGAAAAATCTAGCTAGAGGGAGCGTGTTCCTCTTCAGCTTGGTCGCGTTGATTGTAAGTCTTTTTTACCTTCAACCGCAAGTCGAGGCAGTCACCACTTCCATCTCAGCGGATCTGAGTAATTCGCAACAAGTTCTTTTAGAACAACAAGAAAAACAAGACAAAAAAAGCGTTACCAAATCTACGGTAGCCGAAAACGAAAGCCAGACTACAAACAATAAAACCGAAGAAAAAACCGCTAATTCAACTTCCAAAAATGTCGGTGGATTTAGCGCGACCGCTTACTGCCTGCGCGGCAGAACCGCCAGCGGCGGAAGCGTCCGCAAAGGAATCGTTGCCGCCGACCCGCGCGTCTTACCGCTCGGCACTCGCATCTATGTGAACGCCGGCGGCTACAGCGGAAATTACATCGTCGCCGACACCGGCGGCGCAGTCCGCGGACGAAAACTCGACATCTGGGTTCCGAACTGCTCGGAAGCTATGCGATTCGGTCGCCGCACCGTCTCGGTCAATATTCTCGGCAGAGGCTAAAGAGAAACTTTTTACAATACTTTTAATATAAACTATATGGAAACCGTTTCGCTCTAAGAGACGGTTTCTTTTTTGCAGTGAAAGACGAAAGGTGAAAAGTGCGGAGTATCAGCTTTCCGGCACTTTTCACCTTTCGTCTTTCACTTTTCGTTTTTAGTTATTCGTTTTTCACTTTTTCAGTCTATCGACAAATTTTTTGCGAAATTTCGCCACTTTCGGCGCGACGACCGCCGCGCAATACGGCTGGTTCGGGTTGTTCGCAAAATATTCCTGGTGATAATCTTCCGCCGGATAAAATTTGTCGAACTGCGTTACTTCCGTCACAATCGGGTCGTCGTAGACGCCTTCTTCGGTCACTTCCCGAATCACTTCTTCGGCAATTTGTTTTTGATTTTCGTCGTGATAAAAAATCGCCGACCGATACGAAGTGCCGATGTCGTTGCCCTGACGGTTTAAGGTCGTCGGGTCGTGAACCGAGAAAAAGACCTGCAAAATTTCCTTATATGAAATCACGTTTGGGTCGAATTTGATTTGAACGACTTCGGCGTGCCCGGTCGTTTCCGAGCAGACTTCGCGATACGTCGGATTTTCCTTGTGCCCGCCGGAATAACCGGAAACCACGTCTTCGACGCCTTTTAAATCGTCGAAAACCGCTTCGACGCACCAGAAACAGCCTGCTGCCAGCGTCGCCGTCTCTAAATTATTATTATTTTCCATAACCTTCTGATGATAATTACCCGGGATTGTTTGTTTATTCCATTTTATAAGAACTCAGGCGGCTTCATCAAAAGTGTAAATCAAACGATATTTCGGCTTTTCTTCGGCGAGCGGCGCGTTTCCCTCGCGGACGACAAGCAGAACCCGCATTCCGGCTTCGCTCGCCGCATCAAGTTCCGCCTCGATGTCGGAAATAAACAGAAAGTTTTCCACCTGTGGAAAACTCGGTGTGGAAGCGATTTTCCGGTAGCTTTGAGCCTCGCGCTTGTGTCCGATATGCGTGTCGAAATAGTTGGAAATAAAGGCGGTTAAATCGCCGTGATTGGTATATTTAAAAAGAAGCTGCTGTGCCAGAACGCTGCCCGAAGAATAAATCGCAATCGTTTTTCCCTGATTTTTCCAGCGCTCGAACGCGCGCGGAACGTCGTCGAAAACTTCCGAAACCAGCTCGCCCGATTCATAACCCCGCTGCCAGATTTTTCCCTGCAAGGATTTTAAAGGCGTCGATTTGCGGTCGATTTCGATTAAAAACCGCAGATAACCGGTCAGGCTTTTAATCGCATTTTCGCGCGTCGTTTCGTCCAGCGGCGGCGCGCCCGAACCGTTTTCGGAATCGCGCGTGTGTTCCGCGCGCAGCTGCGCGATTTCCGTCTGAACCGCATCGAAATTTTTCTCCAGGTATTCGCCGATGTGCTCGAAAGCGAACGGAAAAAGCGTCCGGTGAACGAAATCAATCGGCGTCGTCGTGCCTTCGATGTCGAGCAAAATCGCCTCAGTCATTTGTTTTCCAGCCTGAAAAAAACGGTTTCGCGCCCGTCAATCTTCTCTTGTTTGTAAATTTTCATTCCCAGATTTGCGGCGACTTTTTGCGAAGCCTCATTTGGCGCGTCGCAGCTTGCGTCCAAATAAGCGAAAGACAATTTGAAAAAAGCGTATTCGATAATTTTCCGCGCGGCTTCGGCGGCAAAACCTGCGCCCGTAAATTCCGGCAGCAATGCGTAAAGCAGTTGCGGCTGCGCCTCGTCAAAAAAATGCCATAAGCCTGTAAAGCCGATTGTTTCTCCGCTTTTATCGAGAATAATCAGCCAAAGACCATAATTTTTGGCGCGGAAAGATTCGCGGCTGGCGTCGATAAGCCCGGCGATTTCATTCCGGTCGAGAATCCGGTCATCAAATAAATAGCGGCGGACGAATTCGTCGGTGACAACTCTTTCCAGAATCTCCAAATCACTGTCCGCCGCGCCGACAGGCTTCAGCGTTAATCTCTCGGATTTCAGTTCCATCGGGCAGTTTCACGCCGGTTGATAATTTTTTTCCAGACCGCTCTCGGTGTAATGCGGCGTCCAGCCGGAAGCGTCCTGAAAAAGACGAATTGCGCGGACGGTCCGGTCTTCACACAAATCGAACCAGTGTTTCGTGCCGCGCGGCACGCGAATCAAATCGCCCGCTTCCATCGTGATTGAAACGACGTCGCCGTCCGGCGGCGCGATGTGAAAACAGCCGTGACCTTTGACGATAAACCGGACTTCGTCCTCGTCGTGCCAGTGTTCGGGACGAAAGCGTTCGAGCATCGCTTCCAGATTCGTCGTCTCCGGCTTGATGTCGATTACATCAGCCGTCACATAACCGCCCGCGGCTTTTAGTTTTTCGATTTCGGCGGCATACGCGGCGAGAATTTCTTCCGGCGCGGCGTCGGGCGAAACGCGCGGCGCGCCCGTTTCCCAGCGCTCGTAATCGATGCCGATTTTCGCCAGGTAACCGGCGATTTCCGCCTCTTCGGTGAAAGTCAAATTTTTATCGGGAACGCTTAAAACTGCCATAATTTTATTTCTTACTCTTTATTATAATTATTTCCGCCGCGCACGATTTTCGCCGTTGTGACGACCTGACCGACGTGGCGCGCCGTGTGCTCGGCGATGTGAAAGAGCAAGCCGAAAACATTAGTCGGAAGACGCCTGCGACCGACGAAACGCGTTTCAAACAAAGCTTCCGGCGAGACATTTTTCAGCTCGTCCAGCGCATTCCGAATTTCGCGGACGGCTTCGCGCGTCAACTCGGCGGCGCTCGGCTGGGAATCGTCGGAGTTTTCCGCTTCGAGCCGCGAAAACTGGTCGTCGCTTAGCTCGCCGCCGCGCGAGTAAGTCAAAAGCCTGTCGATACTTCCGGCGATGTGCCGCAGGTGAAAAGCGACCGAGGGCGCGCCGTTCGGACGCGCCGATAATTCCTCTCGGGTCAACGCCGCGGCGGAATTTTCGAGGTCGGTAATCGCCTGCGCGAGAGCGTGCGCCGCGGGCATCATCACCGGCGAAAAGCCTTCGAGTTTTCCATTCAGCCAAGCCTCGTTTGCCATATTATCTGGCGGCGACGCCGGTTCTGCCCAGCACCTCGAAAAGAAACTCAAAAATCTCGACGTGCCGTTTCGCTTCGGTCACGTCTTTGCCCCAGGCGTAAAGCCCGTGACGGCGCAGGTAAATGCCGTGACACGCCGGGTTTTCGCGCAAAACGTTTTCGACGACGTGCGAGAGCGCGATGTAATCCTGCGAATTTTCGATAATCGGCACGATTTCCCTGTGCTCATGCGTCGTGACGCCCGACAAGCCTTTCAGCATCTCGTAGCCTTCGATTTCAATCGCGCCGTTTTCAAAAAAAACGTCCGACAGAATCGTGCCCCAGACCGAATGCGTGTGCAGAATCGCGCCCGCGCTCCGCATCCGGTAAATCGTCAGGTGCAGAAGCGTTTCGGCTGAAGGCTTGCCGAAGCCTTGCAGCACGTCGCTGTTATCGTCGAGTTCGAGAAACTGCGTTTCGTCGAGCGCGCCCTTGTCGTTGCCAGACGCCGTAATGCACAGGCGCAGAGGCTGGTTGGAAATCTTCGCGCTGAAATTTCCGCTCGTGCCCAGAACCCAGCTGCGATGGTAAAATTCGCGCCCGCACAATGCCAGAATTTTAGCCAGACTTTGAAACTTCATCTCTGAAAGTCTAACTTAAGTCGGAAAATCGAAGCAACGAAAGAAGTAGGGGAATCGGGGAGAAAGGAAGTAAGGGAGTTGGATTGAATATGCTCAATCTTTTTCCCCTACTCTCATACTTCT
>JALZHR010000131.1 GCA_030860665.1 Acidobacteriota bacterium | reverse complement strand
GTAAATTGCACACACCATCCTGCCAGGCAATGTTCGGTAATTTGGCAAGTTTTTCCGGTAGCTTTTATTCGGCTAGAGGATTTTTCCGCCCTCAATCCTTTACGTCAAAAAGACAATCTTTATGAATTCAGTCAAAAATATAATTTCATCGAGACCGGCGTCCTTTAAGGCGCGGTCAATTTGGGCGGCTATTTTATTTTTTCTATTGGCGGGCGCGAGTCAGATTGTGACGGCGCAGCCGATTACGGAAAATTTCGATAACATCAACAATCTGCCCGCCAGCGGCTGGTTTATGCGGAACAACAGCGTTCCGGTCGGCTCGACCGGCTGGTTTCAGGGCAATCAGAACATCTTTCCGGCTCAATCCGGCGCTCCTAACTCCTACATCGGGGCTAATTTCAACAACACGAGCGGCACCAACACCATCAGCAACTGGCTGGTGACGCCGACGCGGTTCCTGACTAACGGCAGTGTTTTGAAATTCTGGACGCGGACCAGATTCGACTCTCCTTTTCCGGACAGGCTGGAAGTTCGTCTCTCGACTGCCGCCAACAGCACGAACGTCGGGACGGGACCGAACGGCGTCGGAGATTTTACGACGCTGCTGCTGACTATCAACCCGAATCTCGAAATCGGCGGCTACCCGGAAGTCTGGACGGAATACACGGTTGTTTTGTCGGGTCTTCCCGGCGGCTGTATGGGAACCAGCGGCGCGCAGGGACGCATCGCATTCCGCTATTTCGTGACCAACGCCGGTCCGACGGGCGATAACTCCGACTACATCGGCATCGACACGGTCAGCTACAATACAATCATCGTGAACGCCGCTCCCGGTTTATTTACAAAATCGCCGCTCGATTATAACTGCGACGGCAAAACCGATTACGTCGTGGTTCGCAACACGGGCGGCGGTGCGGGCGGTCAGGTGACGTGGTTCATCAACAACGGCACGACCGGCGGCGGCGGCGGCGGCAGCGGCACGCAGACTCCGTGGGGAATCTCGACCGACCACTTCGTTTCCGGCGATTTCGACGGCGACGGCAGAGCGGACATTACCGTCTATCGCCCGGGCGCAAATTCGACTTCTTATTTTTATACCCTGAGAAGCTCAAACGGAACGCTCGAGGGGCGGCAATTGGGAACAGCCGGAGACGACCCGACCGTGGTCGGCGATTACGACGGCGACCTTATCGACGATTTCGCGGTTTATCGCGGCGGCGCGTCAGCCGGACAGCAGAGCTTCTGGTATTATCGCGGCAGCGCGACGGGAAACGGCGGCATCAGCTCCGTTCAATGGGGACAGAACGGCGATTTTCCCGCACCGGGCGACTATGACGGCGACAACAAAAACGACTTCTGCATCCAGCGCAACAACGGCAGCGGACAGGCTTTATTTCTTCTGAACAAATCGAACGGCGGAACGGAAGCCTTTATCTGGGGAACGGCGAACGATTTAATAATTCCGGGCGACTATGACGGCGACGGCAAAGACGATTTTGCGGTTGCGCGCGCCTCGGGCGGGCAGATTATCTGGAGCGTTTTGGGAAGGAACGGGAACAACATCATTCACTTCGGGCAGCCGTGGGGCTTGGCTCAAACGGATTTTCCGGTGCAGGGCGATTATGACGGCGACGGTAAAACCGATATTGCCGTCTGGCGTCCGGGCGTCGACCCGCAGCAGAATTTTTTCTACATCAGGCAATCGTCCGACGGCTCTCTGCGAGCCTTTGAATGGGGACAGCAGGGCGATTATCCGGTCGCCACATTTAACACGCACTAGAATCAGCTGCGAATTACGATTGATTACCCTTGAGCTTTGATTTTCGCTCATATCTGCCGGACTCAAAAATCAAAGCTCAAAGGTTATTGTTTTCAATTCGTAATTTGTAATTCGCAATTAAAAAAGGCGAGCCGCCGTCCGGGCGGTCTCGCCTTTTTCTCTGTCACGCCGCGAGGCTGAAAACTCAGAAGCGGAATTTTGCGCGGAATTGTCCGACGCGCGGTCCGCCGACGGTGTTCGTAATGACGCCGAAATCGACCGTGTCCTGCAAATCGTTGTTCGGATTGGCGAAGTTGATTGTGTTGAAAACGTTGAAAAGGTCGAAGCCGACTTCGAGGCTGAGCTTTTCGGTCAGCTTCGTGTTTTTTACAAAGCTCAAATCGAAACGCTTCTGCGAAGGTCCGCGAAAAGTGTTTCTGCCCAGATTGCCGAAACCGCCGAGCGGCGACGAGAAACAGGCGCGATTGATGACCGCCGCCCCGCCGCCCTCGTAACCGCTAATCGCCTCGTCGGCGGAGCAGTTAATATTCGGGCGACCGAAGCCGAGACGATACAAGCCGCCCGAGCCGCGCGTCAAATCGGCGTATTGCGAGGCGTTCTGAATTTCCGGCTCGGCGGCGAAAACCGTAAACGGCGTTCCCGACTGCGCCTGAAAAAATCCGGAAACCGACCAGCCCGTCAGAAAGCGATTGTTCGAGCCGAAAGCGGGGATTTCGTAGACGAAATTCGCGCTGAAGCGATGCGTCCGGTCAAAATCCGAAAGCCCGCGATTGTTTTCCGTATTGCGCGCGTCGCCCTGCGCGATAAATCCGGTGTTCGGAACGTCGGGCTTTCCGCCGCCCGCCGTGCTGCCGGGGTCGCTCGACATTATGTCGATTGATTTCGAGAAAGTGTAGGCGACGTTAAACTGCAAGCCGTGCGACAGGCGTTTCGTCAGGCTGAACTGCGCGCCGTGATAATCCGAATAACCGTTCGAGCGCAGCATCAAAGCTTCCGGCACGTTGAAACCGAGAATCGGCACGCGCGCCTCAAAGTTGATGACCGCTCCGGCGGCGTTTGCCAGGTTCAAGTCGATTTTGCCCGTCACCGGGTTCAGAAAGCCGAACGCTTTTCCGAGCCCGCGCTCGCGCGCCGTGCCGCCCGCATTCAGCGCGCCGTTCGGCGAGCCGGCGGCGAGATAAGCCTGATTAAAGCGTTCAAAAATATGGTCGGGCGTCGCCGCGTCGTTCAAATCGTAGCCCTGATTGAGCGCGGTCGCCAT